>NZ_LGDO01000483.1:0-212011 GCF_001279805.1 Streptomyces sp. XY431 | reverse complement strand
CACCCCCCCCACCCCCACCAGACCGCCCCCACCCCTCCACCACCCTCCACGAACCCGACCCGCAACCCGCCCCGGAACCGCTCGGCCCACACCTCGTGCAGCGGCTGACCGTGGAATTCCTATGCGTCGCCGAGCCCGTGCCAGCCCAGTCCCGAGTAGTGCTCCCGGTGATACGCGAGATGCTCCCGATCGACCTGGTGGCCGGGAGCTTCGCGCAACTGTCCGATGACCGTTCCCGAAGAACGGTCGGTGACGGTCAGATCGTCATCGATGATCAACATGCCGAAGTCGAAGAGGGTGTGATGGTTGGGGCAGAGGCAGAGCACGTTGTCGGCGACGTCAGGTCCGTGGTGCGGGCGACCGAGCCCCCGAATGTGAGCGGCCTCTGCGTAGGGATAGGTCGGGGCGGTGAGACGCGTTCCGCACACCTGGCAGTGGAAGTCGTGCACCTTCTTGACGTAGTTCGCCACGGCGGTGCTCCGGACAATGCGCTGGGCCATGGCCTCCACGCGTGACGGAGTCTTGTTGCCGGAGGGCTTGTCGAGTGTCGCGGCGGATCGGGTCGGCGTCGCGGTGCCGGTGAGCTGAACAAGTCGGAAGCGCCAGACGAGGTATCCGGAACGCCCCTGTTCGGACCAGTAGTCCTCGACCCGGAAGAGCCCGTCGTAGCGGTAGTGCCTTGCCGACGAGCTGCTTTTCCGCTCCTTCTCCGCGCGAATGACGCGCACCGGCGCGCCAGTGGCGAGACTGGTGACCAGGGCAGCATTGCCCAGAGTGAGCTTCTGGTCGCGGACCTGCTGACCGGAACCGGGGTCGCGGCCGCCCTGCCCGGTATAGATGAGGACGTCGCCGTAGTCCTCGTCGTCCTCGTAGCCGCCGGAAACGACTATGGACTCCGCCCCGCTGTCCTTCCTGCCGCAGATTCCCGCCTGAAGTGGCCGGTGGACCCCTGCCTTGGCGAGCTCCTTCCGATTCGGGAAGGTCTGGCCGTCACTGACGCCGGGCACTGCTCCGAAGCCGTCGAAGACAGCGGCGGCCCTGTGGATCTGCTGCAGGAGTTCCTCAGGCTTGGAGGATTCGAAGAAACGATCCGTCAACCTGTCGACGACCTGCTGCCGCGCGAGGGCGTCGGTCGCCATGAGGGTGTGGAATGCCTCGGTGAGGCCACCCTGCGGATTCTGTTCCAGCAGCCAGTTCTTCACCTGTGAGCCACGAGCAGCCGGGACGCTGCCGTCAACGTCATTGAGCTCCCAGAGGCTCGATCGACTCAACGCAACGAACGGGTACTCCGGCGAGGGGTCCGAACCGGGGCGTCCATAGCGCTTCAGCAACCGGTGGAGCTCACCCTGCACCTCGCTCCAGGCCGCCAATCGAGGCTGGCCGGTGGCCGCCCGCGCGACGGCCCACAGCAGCGTGATCGGCTGGTGAAGTGCCGGCTTGCCGGAGGATCGATCGACACGGAGGGCATCTATCGCAGCGCAGAACTGGTCACTGGGACGTGCCGGCGCCATGGGACTCTCCTGTCAGTAGACGATCATCGCGTGATGAAAGGATTAGATGATTGCAGGCCGTGGGTGACCTGTTGGCTCAGAAGCTTGAGGATCGGTCACCCGGGTTTGGCACTCAGAACGCCGGAGGGCCTGTCGGTCGCTCCGACAGGCCCTCCGGGCGGGGGCGGGACGGCTGGATGTGAACCCACGGCCTCTTCGTCCCGAAGCAACCTGGGAGCCCGTCCGACGTGATTGATCAGCAGTGCCGACCTGTCTGAACAGTCCCGGAGCGCCCGTGGCCGTCCGCCGAAGTACGCACTCTTGGCAGCACAGTTGGACACTCAGCCGGTCCGGCACTGCTCAGCCGATCGGAACTCCTCACTGGCGCCAGCGCTCGCGGTGCTGGCGCACACAATTGAGGTCGATCTTGTGCTGGGGGTGGGTGCGGAGGGGCCCCATTTCGGTGCCTCCCTTGATGACGATGAGGTCGTCACTCAAAACGATGGCGCCTGCGTCAAGCATGACGTGGCAGTTCGGGCAGAGGCAGAGAACGTTCGCGGCGATGTCGGGTCCGTTGTGGGGACTGCCAAGCGCTTGGATGTGGGCGCCCTCGCTGTAGCTGCCGCCGGGGACCTCGATGCGCAACGCGCAAACCTGGCACCGGTTGTCGTGCCAGGCCTTGACCTGTCGCTTCACAGCGCTGCTGCGGACGATGCGCTGCACTGTGGTGGTTGTCCGGTCGGGTGTTTCGTTTCCAGCGGCGGGCTGGTCGGAGTCGCCGTCGAAGGGGAGTTCGTCGGCTGCGGGCAGACCTGCCCCTTCCACAGGAGCGGGGATCGGCGTGCCCTCACAGGCTTCCAGGCGGAACTGCCAGATCAAGCGATCGTCGATGCCGAGCTTGCTGCCGTACCCCGCGACACGGAACAGTCCGTCGTACCGGTAACCCGACTTGGGTGCGTACTTGGAGTCCTTGTGCGCCCCGCGCAGCACTCGGACGAGAAGCCCTTCAAGGTAGCTGGTGACCAGGGCAGCGTTCCCGGGGTCGTCCAGGGTTTGGTCGGCAACCTGGTTCTTCGACGAGTCCTGTCCACCGTGGCCGGTGTAGACAACTACGTCTCCGTAGTCCTCGTCGTCCTTGTAGCCACCGGAGAGGACGATCGACTCGGCGCCGGTCGCCTTCGTGCCGCAGATGCCGGCCTGTAGCGGACGGTGCACTCCCGCCTTGTGGGCCAAACGGCGGGTGCTGAACTCCTGGCCGACGTAAGCGTCGGGCGGCTCGCCAATCATGCGTGCAGCCTCGCACAGCGTGATGACAAGCTGCCGGCGATTTAATCCGCGCACGGAGGGGGGCCGTCGTTCGCCGGCCGGCCACCAGAGCCAAGACTCGGGCAGTCCCCCACGCCGCCGACCGGACTCCGCGTGAGCCGCGCCACAGCTTCATGTGCCTGCCCTCGGACAGTGGAGTGCCCTTGGAAGACTCGCTTGGCCGGCCACTCCAGTAGGGCAGTCACCGAAGAGGTCTAGGTCTACCGCCACCAGATCCGCCCGGTGATCCTGACCGGGGCAACGGTCATGGACGACCTGTTCTCCGGGGTCCTGAGGCTTGGTCACTCAGTTGGGCACGCAAAACGCCAGAGGGCCTATCGGATCTCTCCGATAGGCCCTCTGGACTGGGTCGGGGTGGCGGGATTTGAACCCACGGCCTCTTCGTCCCGAACGAAGCGCGCTACCAAGCTGCGCCACACCCCGGTCTTTCTGTTTGTCGCTCCGTCTCCTTCGCGACGAGTAGAACTCTACCGGACGCTCGCCGAGAGACGAAATCCGGTTTCTCGGCGAGCGGGGCGGGTGGGTCAGTGGGGGGTCGGGGTGAGGGTGAGGAGGGTGGCTTCAGGGGGGCAGGCGAAGCGGACGGGGGTGTAGCGGTTGGTGCCGCAGCCGGCCGAGACGTGGAGGTAGGAGCGGCGGCCGCCGGCCTGGTGGGTGGAGAGGCCCTTGACCCGCTTGGCGTCGAGGTCGCAGTTGGTGACCAGGGCGCCGTAGAAGGGGACGCAGAGCTGGCCGCCGTGGGTGTGGCCGGCCAGGATCAGCGGGTAGCGGTCGGCGGTGAAGGCGTCGAGGACCCGCAGGTACGGGGCGTGCACCACGGCGAGGGAGAGGTCGGCGTCGGGGGAGGGGCCGCCGGCGACCTCGCTGTAGCGGTCGCGCCGGATGTGCGGATCGTCCAGGCCGGTGAACTCCAGGTCGAGACCGGCGACGGTGAGGCGGCCCCGGGTGTTGGTGAGGTCGAGCCAGCCGGCGGCGTCGAAGGCGTCGCGCAGCTTCTCCCAGGGGTTGTGGACGGCGCCGGTGATGCCGCGGCGGGCGCTGCCGTCGGCGTTGTTCATGCCGTGGCTGCCGGTGCGCATCGCCTGGAGGTAGCGGGCCGGGTTCTTGCGGGCGGGGCCGTAGTAGTCGTTGGACCCGAAGACGTAGACGCCGGGGAAGTCCATCAGCGGGCCGAGCGCGTCCAGGGTGGCGGGGACGCCCTCCGGGTCGGAGAGGTTGTCGCCGGTGTTGACCACCAGGTCGGGCCGCAGGCCGGCGAGGCTCTGCAGCCAGCGCTGCTTCCTGCCCTGGCCGCTCACCATGTGGATGTCGGAGACCTGCAGTACCCGGATGGGGCGGGCGCCTCGGGGGAGGACCGGGACCTCGACCCGGCGGAGGCGGAAGGAACGGACCTCGTACCCAACGGAGTAGGCGAGGCAGGCGGCGCCGGTGGCGGCGATTCCGAGGGGAACGGAGTACAGCGGTCGCATCGGTCCATGCTCTCAGACGGCGGATCAGCAGGTGAACTGTCGGGGTGCGCCCGGGGACACGTCCGGTCACTCCTCGGGTTGTTCTCGCCGGGCGCGCAGGGCCCGGACCTTGTGGCGGTTGCCGCAGCGCTCCATCGAGCACCAGCGGCGTCGGCCCGGCCGTGAGGTGTCGACGAAGAGCAGCTGGCAGTCGTCGGCGCCGCACTCGCGGATCCGGTCCGCGTGCGGGCCGGTGAACAGGGCGATGGCGTCGCGGGCGATGGTGGAGGCGAGCTGGTCGCCGTCGCCGGGCAGGGGCGGCGCCGCGGTGCCGTCGGGGGCGATCTGCGGGGCGAGCGGCGGTCGGGCGGCGGCCCGGTTGAGCACCGCGTGGTCGGCGGGATCGGCGGGGTCGGCGTTGGTGCGGTCGGCGTTGGTGCGGTCGCCGCTCGCGCGGGCCGCGGTGAGGCGCCAGAGGGCGTCCCGCAGGGTGCGGACGGCGGCCAGTTGGTCGTCGCTGATTCGGACGGTGCCGGGTGGCAGTCCGAGCCGGGACTGTCCGAGCCACTCCAGCAGGTCGGACGGCCGGTGCAGGATCTCGTACCGGGCGTAGGGACCGGGGCCGCCGGTGGGCAGCAGTTCCAGGCAGAGCGTGCCGGGGTCGAAGTGGAAGCGCGTTCCGCCGGGGGAGTGCAGGACCAGGCCGGGGCTTCGCTCGTCCATCATGTAACCACTTTAAGAGGTTATCGATGACTGGGGAAGGGCGCGGGAGAAGGGGAGCGGAGAAGGGGAGCGGGGAGGGAGAGCAGGTGGGTGGAGTTAATGGTGGGCATCGGAACGTGGCAGGTGGGAGACTCGGGGCCATGACGACGCTCAAGGAGCAGCTGCACCAGGACCTGACGGCTGCCATCAGGGACCGGGACGAGCTGCGCTCGTCCACCATCCGGCTCACGCTGGCGGCCGTCACCAGCGAGGAGGTGGCGGGGAAGACGAAGCGCGAGCTCTCCGACGCCGAGGTGCTCAAGGTGATCGGCCGGGAGGCGAAGAAGCGCCGGGAGGCCGCGGAGGCGTTCGACAGCGCCGGCCGGGCCGAGCAGGCCGCCCGTGAGGTGGCCGAGGGCGAGGTGCTGGCCGGTTACCTGCCGAAGCAGCTGTCCGACGACGAGTTGACGGCCATCGTGGCCGCCGCCGTCGCCGAGAGCGGCGCGGTCGGTCCGCAGGGCATGGGCGCCGTGATGAAGCTGGTGCGGCCGAAGGTCGACGGCCTGGCCGAGGGTGGCCGGGTGGCCGCCGCGGTGAAGTCCGCCCTCGCCGGCTGATCGCTCCGCGGAGCGGACCGGCAAGGTAGAAGGACAAGACAGAGGACAAGGCAAAGGGGCGCCCCCCGAGCGAGATGCTCGGGGGGCGCCCCTCTGCTTCGTCCTGCCGGAGGCCCTGCAGGACGTCCGCTCAGTGGCGGCTCAGTGGCCGCTCAGTGGTGGCCGCGCCCGTTCCCGCCGTTCCCGCCGTCGCCGCCGTTCCCGCCGATGACCCCCGGCGGGAAGGTGAACCCGCCGCCGATCAGGCCGCCGGCGTTGGTGCCGGGAGCGCCGGGGTTGCCCGCGGCGGGGGGCGGCGGGTTGCCGCCCGCGTTCGGGTCGGCGCCCGGGGCGGGCGCGGCCGGGGGGGTCGCACCCGGGGTGGCGTTCGGGTCCGGCTTGGGGGCCGGGTCCGGGATGTCGATGGTCTGGAAGGTCTCCTTCGGGGAGCCCTTCAGCGCGCCGTCCATGGCCATCTTCCAGATCGGGCCGGGGCCGGTGGCACCGAAGACGCCGTCGGCACCGTAGTAGGTGTCGCCGATCTTCATGTTCTTCATCTCGACGCCGCCGGTGGGGCCGCCGATCCAGACCGCGGTGGCGAGCTGCGGGGTGTAGCCGCTGAACCAGGCGGCCTTCTTCTTGTCGGTGGTACCGGTCTTGCCGGCGATCTGGCGGCCGTCCTCCAGACCGAGGGTGGCGCCGGTGCCCTTCTCGGTCACGTTGAGCAGGACGGTGTTCAGCGCGTCGGCGGTCTGCTCGGAGAAGGCCTGGGTGCAGGCGGTCTGCGGGACCTTGACGTCCTTGCCGTCGACCGTGGTGATCTTGTTGATCGCGATCGGCGTGCAGTGCTTGCCGCGGGCGGCGAAGGTCGCGTAGACGTTCGCCATGGTCAGCGGCGACATCTCCTTGGTGCCCAGGGTGATCGAGGGCACGACCTCCAGCTTGGCGCCGGAGGCGGTGGTGGTGATGTTGAGCTTGTCGAGCATCTGCTTGACGGGGCAGAGCCCCATGTCCTGCTCCATCTGAACGAAGTAGGTGTTGACCGAGAGGGCCATCGCCTGCTTCAGCTCGTAGGGGCCGACCTCGCTCTTGCTCTCGTTCGGGACGTAGCGCTCGTTGCCCTTGTAGGTGTTCTTCCAGGTGCCTTCGCAGGTCTTCATCGTCGGCCACTCGATGCGGTTCTCGGACGGGTACGGCTTGGTGGGCGCCATCCCGTTCTCGAGCGCGGCCGCGGCGATGATCGGCTTGAAGGTGGAGCCGGGCTGGAAGCCGTTGCCGCCGCCCATCGCCGCGTCGACGTTGAGGTTGACGACGGTCTGGTTCTTGGACGGCTCCAGGCCGTACGGGCGGGTCTGGGCCATCGCCAGGATCTTGCCGGTACCCGGCTCCATCATGGTCGCGGCGGCCGACACCGGGTCGGTGACCTTGACCTTGCCGGTGACCGCGGCCTGGGCGGCGGCCTGCTTGTCCGGGTCGAGGGTGGTGTAGATGTTCAGGCCGCCCTGGTCCCAGAACTTCTTCCGCTCGGCGGCGTTCTTGCCGAAGGCCGGGTCCTGCTTGACCACGTGCCGGACGTAGTCGCAGAAGAAGCCCATGCCCGCCTGGGCGGTGATGCAGCCGTTCTGCGGGTCCTTGTACTTCAGGCCCAGCGGGGCGGCCTTGGCCTCCTTGGCCTGGTCCGCGGTGACGTGCTTGTTCTCGACCATCTTGTCGATCACGGTGTTGCGCCGCTTCACCGCGTTGTCCGGGAAGCGCACCGGGTCGTACTGCGACGGGTTCTGCACCAGGCCGGCCAGGGTGGCGGCCTCGGCGATGGTGAGGTCCTTGTTGCTCTTGCTGAAGTACCGCTGGGAGGCGGCCTCGATCCCGTACGCCTGGTGACCGTAGAAGGTGATGTTCAGGTAGTTGGTGAGGATCTGGTCCTTGGTCAGATCCTCCTCCAGCTTGATCGCGACCTTCAGCTCCTGGATCTTGCGGCCCAGGGTCTTGCGCTGGGCCTCCAGGACGGCGGCCTGGTCGTCGCCGGCCTTCTCGACGTTGACGTTCTTCACGTACTGCTGGGTCAGCGTCGAGGCGCCCTGGGATGCGGTGCCGCTCTCCGCGTTCTTGCTGATTGCGCGGAGCACGCCCTTGAGGTCGACGGCGCCGTGGTCGTAGAAGCGGGCGTCCTCGATGTCGACCTGCGCCTGCCGCATGTAGGGGGACATCTGGTCGGCGGTGAGGACGGTGCGGTCGCGCTCGTAGACCTTGGCGATCAGCCCGCCCTTGGCGTCGAAGATCTGGGTCGCCTGGGTGAGCGGCGGCGTCTTGAAGTCGTCCGGGATGTTGGAGAAGCCCTCCGCCGTGTTCTTGGCGGTCAGGCCGAGCGCGCCGACGGCGGGCAGGGCCATGCCCGCCAGCAGTACTCCGGACAGCACGCTGACCCCCAGGAACTTCACTCCGTGTCCCGCATAGTCGAGCGGTGACCCGCGGCGCTTGCCGCGCGGAGCTCCGGTGTTGCCTGGGGGCTGGGGTGCCTGGGGGCGCTTCGGTGCCATGGGGAGAACCCTACGTTGCCGAATGCCGCACACCGGGGCAGGTGTTCGCCTAGGCTTGTCACAAGCTTGCGACAGCTTCGCTGCGTCAGCATCGATCACTCTTGTGAGTGATGAGAATTGACCGAATTGTCTACCTTTGGGGCGTTTTTGAGGCAGCTGTTGGCGGCTGCACCCCTGTGTCCGGTAGCACTGTGTGACGGCCCGCGTGGCGAGAGTGGTGAACGCGGCCCTGGCAATGCTTGCGACCTGCGATCACTCCAACGAGTGAGCTGATCGCCACCCATAGTCCAATTGGGTCATTCGAGATTGAGCCCGAAGGGGCTGTTGCAAGCTGTCGTTCTTCCGTAACGTCCTCAACTGGCAACGGTGAATATGCCGTTGCCGCCGTGGGGGAGCCTCGATTCGGGAGAGGACGGCGCCGGCATGGGCTGGGTAGACGACTGGAGTGCGCAGGCCGCCTGCCGCACGAGTGATCCGGACGAACTGTTCGTCCAGGGGGCGGCGCAGAATCGCGCCAAGGCGGTGTGCAGCGGGTGCCCCGTGCGCACGGAGTGCCTGGCCGACGCGCTGGACAACCGGGTGGAGTTCGGGGTCTGGGGCGGGATGACCGAGCGCGAGCGCCGGGCGCTGCTGCGCCGTCGGCCGACCGTGATCTCGTGGCGGCGGCTGCTGGAGACGGCCCGCACCGAGTACGAGACTTCGCTGGCCACCGGCGTGATACTGACGGACTACGCCCAGGCGGGCTGAGTCACCGCCGTACGGGCTTCGGCCGTGCGGATCACAGAGCTACGGATCACAGAGCTACGGAGCACAGTTGGGGCGCACGTCCCGGGTCGGGGGGCTCGGGTCCGGAGGTCCGGGTCGACAGCCCGGACCAGCGCGACGACCTGGACCGGACCCGCTCGTGGGTCCGGCCGGACGGGTTCGGTCCGCCGAGCCGCCTGGTGTCAGTCCGTGGATCCGCTGAGCCGCTCGCCGATGGTCCGCAGTCCTTCCAGGTCATGGACGTCCCCGGGCAGCGCGGCCACCTCGATGATCGGCACGTCCGGGTACACCGAGACGAAGCGGTCACGGGTCCGCCGCTCGCGCACCATCACCTGCATCCGCTCGGCGTGCAGCCGCAGCAGCCCGGCCGCCAGCAGCTCGGCGTCCGGCGAGACCTGCTCGGAACCGTTCTCCTCCAGTGCCTCGGCCGCGGCCAGCGCCCGCTCGGCGGTGAGCTGCGGGGCGCCGGTCCCGTGCACCCGGTTGAGCACCAGCCCGGCCAGCGGCATCCGGTCGGCGGCCAGCCGGTCCACGAAGTACGCCGCCTCGCGCAGCGCGTCCCGCTCCGGGGCGGCCACCACCAGGAACGCCGTGCCCGGCGCCTGGAGCAGCTGGTAGGTGCGGTCCGCCCGCTCCCGGAAGCCGCCGAACATCGAGTCGGTCGCGCTGACGAAGGTCTGGACGTCCGTCAGCAGCTGGGCGCCGAAGATCTTCCCGAGGGTGCCGGTGAGCAGGCCCATCCCGGCGTTCAGGAACTTCATCGCGGACCGCCCGCCGACCTTGGCCGGCGCGGTCAGGATCCGGATCACCTTGCCGTCGAGGAAGGACCCGAGCCGGTTCGGAGCGTCCAGGAAGTCCAGCGCGGACCGGGACGGCGGGGTGTCGACGACGATGAGGTCCCACTCCTCGGCCGCCCGCAGCTGGCCGAGCTTCTCCATCGCCATGTACTCCTGCGTGCCCGCGAAGCCGGCCGACAGGGACTGGTAGAAGGGGTTCTCCATGATCGCGCGAGCCCGCTCGGGGTCGGCGTGGGCCAGCACGACCTCGTCGAAGGTCCGCTTCATGTCGAGCATCATGGCCTGCAGCTCGCCGTCGCCGGTCACGCCCTTGACGATCCGCGGGGTGTTGTCGAGCTCGGTCAGACCCATCGACTGCGCCAGTCGCCGGGCCGGGTCGATGGTCAGGACGACGACCTTGCGGCCGCGCTCGGCGGCCCGCAGGCCGATCGCCGCCGCGGTGGTGGTCTTGCCGACGCCGCCGGAGCCGCAGCAGACGATGATCCGGGTCTTCGGGTTGTCGATCAGCTCATCCACGGCGAGCCGGCTGCCGCCGACGCCCGCGCCGTCCTGTCCGGTGGTGCCGGTCCGCCCGCTCACGCTGCCCCCTGACGCTTCAGTTCGCCCGCCAGCCGGTAGAGCGTGCCGAGGTCCACACCCTCGCCCAGCAGTGGAAGTTCGTACGTCGGGAGCTTCAGGTGCTGCAGATCGGCGCGCCGGGCGCGCTCCAGTTCCACCCGCTCGGCGTGCTCCCTGGCCTGTGCCAGCAGTGGATCGAGCAGCGGTTCGACCGCCGCCCGGACGGTCTCCGGCTTGCGCGAGCGGCCCCCGAGGCCCGCCTCGCCGAGGGCCAGCGCGACCTCCTCGCGGTGGTCGCCGTCGACCGCGGCCACCGCGGCCGCGTCCAGCAGCGGCGGCCGGACCATGTTGACCAGCACCCCGCCCACCGGCAGACCGGCCTCGCGCAGCTCGGCGATGCCGTCGACGGTCTCCTGGACCGGCATCTCCTCCAGCAGGGTGACCAGGTGCACGGCGGTCTCCGGCGACTTCAGCACTCGCATCACGGCCTGCGCCTGGCTGTGGATCGGCCCTATCCGGGCCAGCCCGGCCACCTCGGAGTTGACGTTCAGGAACCGGGTGATCCGCCCGGTCGGCGGTGCGTCCATCACGACCGCGTCATAGGTCCGCCGTCCGTCCGGGCCCTTGCGGCGGGCCGCCTCGCAGGCCTTGCCGGTCAGCAGCACGTCCCGGACGCCGGGGGCGATGGTGGTCGCGAAGTCGACGAACCCGACCTTCTGCAGCGCCTTCCCGGCCCGGCCGAGCTTGTAGAACATGTCGAGGTATTCGAGCAGGGCCTGCTCGGTGTCGATGGCGAGCGCGTGCAGCTCACCGCTCGGCGAGCCGCCGGCCGCGCCGCCCACTGAGCCGCTCCCCGAATTGCCTGCCGATCCGCTCGCCGCGCCGCTCGCCGGCAGGCCCAGCTGGGCCGGGGTGACCGTGGCGATCCGGCGCTCCTCGTAGGGGAGTGCCGCTATGCCGAACAGCTCGGCGATGCCCTGCCGGCCCTCCACCTCGATCAGCAGGGTCCGGCGTCCCTCCGCGGCGAGCGCCAGTGCCAGCGCCGCAGCCACGGTGGTCTTCCCGGTCCCGCCCTTGCCGCTGACCACGTGCAGCCGTACGCCCTCCCAGTCGGGATCGCGCCGGGCCGCCTGGCCGGGGGTGCGTGCCACGCTCCGTCTCCGTCCGTCTCCGAGGGCCGGCACCACGCAGGTGCCCTCCCGCGAGGGTAACCAGGGACCGCACCGGATGCCGGGACTACCCGGGGCGCCGGACCCGAATCATGCCCGCTTTGTGGGCCACCTCACACGCATGAGCGCGCCCGGACGCGGACCGGGGCCGATCGCCGGGACGGAACGTCTAGAGTCTGGCCATGACCAAGTGGGAATACATGACGGCACCTCTGCTGGTGCACGCCACCAAGCAGATCCTGGACAACTTCGGCCACGACGGCTGGGAGCTCGTCCAGGTCGTACCGGGTCCGAACCCGGAGCAGCTGGTGGCCTACTTCAAGCGGGAGAAGCAGGCATGAGCAAGGTCGAGGAGAAGCTGGCCGAACTGGGTCTGACCCTGCCGCCGGTGGCCGCCCCGGTCGCCGCCTACGTGCCCGCGCTGCGTACCGGTGACTTCGTCTTCACCTCCGGCCAGCTGCCGATGGTGGCGGGCAAGCTCCCGAGCACCGGCAAGGTCGGCGCCGAGGTCACCCCGGAGGAGGCCAAGGAGCTCGCGCAGATCTGCGCGCTGAACGCCCTGGCCGCGGTCAAGTCGGTGATCGGTGACCTCGACCTGGTCGAGCAGGTCGTCAAGGTCGTCGGCTTCGTCGCCTCCGCCCCCGACTTCACCGGCCAGCCGGGCGTGATCAACGGCACGAGCGAGCTGCTCGGCAAGGTGCTCGGCGACGCGGGCGTGCACGCCCGCAGCGCGGTGGGCGTCACCGTGCTGCCGCTGGACGCCCCGGTCGAGGTCGAGATCCAGGTCCGCGTCCGCGCCGGAGCCTGACCGACCGACCGCACCCGCGGCCGGACACTCTCAACGTGCTCGACACCCTCGAGCGCGCCGGACACCCTCGCGCCGGACACCCTCAACGCGGGACACCCTCAACGCCCCGCCCGCCCCGGACCCGCACGGAGTCCGGGGCGGACGTGTGTCCGGGCGAGGACGCCCCGGCCCGCGAAGGGACGGTCCGTCGGAGACAGTCCGTCGGGGACGGTCCGCACAACGGATCACCCCTGTCCAAGCCCGCCCCCGGGCGCTTAGCATCCGGGCATGGACCAGCGAGCAACGACGCTCCCGATGCCCCCCGGCTGGCCCGCCCGGATCAGGGCGGCCGACGCCGGAGAGCTGACCCCGCCCGTGCCCAGGCAGTCCGCCACCGTGGTGCTGCTCCGGGACACCGGCACGGACGCCGGCCCGGAGGCGTACCTGCTGCGGCGGCGGACGTCGATGGCGTTCGCGGCCGGGATGTACGCCTACCCGGGCGGCGGGGTCGACCCGCGGGACGCGGAGGCCGAGCTCGGCTGGGCCGGTCCCGGCCCGCAGGAGTGGGCCGAACGGCTCGGCGTGGACGCCCGGACCGCGCAGGCCGTGGTCTGCGCCGCCGTCCGCGAGACCTTCGAGGAGGCCGGCGTCCTGCTGGCCGGTCCGGACGCCGACAGCGTCGCCGAGCCCCGGGACTGGACCGCCGAGCGCGCCGCCCTGGAGGCCCACGAGCTCTCCTTCGCCGACTTCCTGCGCGACCACGGGCTGCTGCTCCGCAGCGACCTGCTGGGCGGCTGGGCCCGGTGGATCACCCCGGCCTTCGAGGAGCGCCGGTACGACACCTGGTTCTTCATCGCCGCCCTGCCGACCGGGCAGCGTGCCGCCCGCGAGGTCGGCGAGGCGGACCGGGTCGCCTGGCTCACCCCGGACGAGGCCGTCCGAGGCTACGAGGAGGGCCGGTTCGGGATGCTGCCGCCGACCGTCACCGTGCTGCGCGAGCTGCGGCCGGTGCGCAGCGCCGCCGAGGCGCTGGGGGCGGCGGCGGACCGTTCGCTGGAGCCGGTGCTCGGTCGGGCCGAGGTGCGCGGGGAGCGTCTGACCGTCCGCTGGCCGGGGTACGACGAACTGACGATCGACGGTACGTTCCCCGAGGAACGCGTCGGCTGACCGCGACCCGGCCGTTCCCGCCCCGCCTGTTCCCGTTCCGCCCCTGCTCCGCCCCCGAGTAATCCTGATCCGCCCCGAGTGATCCGTACGAGAAAGGACCGACGCCCGATGACCCACAACGATGTGGCTCGCCGGACGGCACCCGAGATGCCCGCCCGCCGCCTGATCCCGCGCCGCCCGGCCTGCGACTCCGTCAGCTTCACCGAGATGGCCCAGCGCGCCCTCACCCGCTCGCTGCCGCTCCGGGCGCTGCACCGCGTCACCGAGGACCGCCGGTGAGCGGACTCCTGCCGGGCGACCCCGCCGCCGGGATCGGCGGCGAGGCCACCTCCCGTGCGCTCTGCGTGCTGGCGCCGAACCCGTCCCCGATGACGCTGGACGGCACCAACACCTGGCTGCTCTCCGAGCCGGGCTCGGACCTCGCGGTGGTGATCGACCCGGGCCCGCTGCACGAGGGCCACCTGCGCCGGGTGATCGAGACCGCCGAGCAGCGGGGCAAGCGTGTGGTGCTCACCCTGCTCACCCACGGGCACGCCGACCACTCCGAGGGAGCGGCCCGGTTCGCCGAACTGACCGGCAGTGAGGTCCGCGCGCTGGACCCGGCGCACCGGCTCGGTTCGGAGGGGCTCACGGACGGGCAGCGCCTGGACGTCGGCGGCCTCGACCTGCGGGTGATCGGCACCCCCGGCCACACCTCGGACTCGCTCACCTTCCACCTGCCCGCCGATGGCGCGATCCTCACCGGCGACACCGTCCTCGGGCGGGGCACCACGATGGTCGCCCACCCGGACGGCAGGCTCGGCGACTACCTGGACTCGCTGCGGCACCTGCACGGCATGGCCGCCGAGCACGGCGTCCGGACGGTGCTGCCGGGGCACGGGCCGGTGCTCGCGGACGCGCTCGGCGCGGTGGACTACTACCTGGCCCACCGGGCCGGCCGGCTGGCCCAGGTCGAGACCGCCGTCGAGGCCGGCTGCCGGACGGCGGCCGAGGTGGTGGCACGGGTCTACGCGGACGTGGACCGCGCGCTGTGGCCGGCGGCCGAGCTGTCGGTCCTCGCGCAGCTCCAGTACCTCAGGGACCACGGGCTCATCCCGGACTGACCGGGCGCCGGACGTCGGGCGCCGGACGTCGGACCGGACTGCCGCCCGCCGGACCGGACCCGCAGGACCCGCGCAGGACCGGTCGGACCCGCGCAGTACCGGCGAAGGGCCCGTACGCCGGAGCGTACGGGCCCTTCGCACGGGCTCGGGGAGCGCGGACTACCGCGAGCGGCGGGAGAGCCGCTCGACGTCCATCAGCACGACCGCGCGGGCCTCCAGCTTCAGCCAGCCGCGGCCGGCGAAGTCGGCGAGCGCCTTGTTGACCGTCTCGCGGGAGGCGCCGACCAGCTGGGCCAGCTCCTCCTGGGTGAGGTCGTGGGCGACGTGGATGCCCTCGTCCGACTGCACGCCGAAGCGGCGGGAGAGGTCCAGCAGCGCCTTGGCGACGCGCCCGGGCACATCGGAGAAGACCAGGTCGGACATCACGTCGTTGGTCCGGCGCAGGCGGCGGGCGATGGCGCGCAGCAGTGCGATCGAGACCTCGGGGCGCGCGTGCAGCCAGGGCTGGAGGTCGCCGTGGCCGAGGCCCAGCAGCTTGACCTCGGTCAGCGCGCTCGCGGTGGCGGTGCGCGGGCCCGGGTCGAACAGCGACAGCTCGCCGATCATCTCGCTGGGGCCGAGGACGGCGAGCATGTTCTCGCGGCCGTCCGGCGAGGCCCGGTGCAGCTTGACCTTGCCCTCGGCGACGACGTACAGCCGGTCGCCGGGGTCGCCCTCGTGGAACAGCGACTCGCCGCGGGCGAGCGTCACCTCGGTCATGGAAGCGCGCAGCTCGCCGGCCTGTTCGTCGTCGAGTGCCGCGAAGAGTGCGGCGCGCCGCAGAACGTCGTCCACGTGCTTCCTCCTTCTCGGCCGGCCGGCCGTCAAGCCCTCCGGCACAAGTTCGTACAGTGCTCTGCATCACCAAGCATGGCGCATGTCGCTCCGATCATATGAGGAGGGGGTGTGCCGAGGTGTGCTGCGCGGGGCCATTCGTACCGCCGGAACCGCCCCGACCCCCGGCCCCGGGCGGCTCGGGGACCAGCCTGGGGACCGGTTCGGGACCGGTTCGGGACCGGCCCGGGCCCGGCCGGGGAACCGTCCGGCGGGCGCCGGAGGCTCACCCGGCCGGGCCGTCCGCGTCCGCCGCCCAGCCGTCCGAGTCCGCCGCGAGCAGGGCGTCGGCGACGGCGGTGCGCGCGTACAGGACGGCGTGCCCGGCCCGCTGCGCGCTGGTCAGCCCGGCCGCGCGCAGGGCGGTGAGGTGCTGGGAGGTCCCGGCGGTGGAGAGCCCGGTCCGCCGGGCCAGCTCGGTGGTGGAGGCCGGCGCGTCGAGTTCGGCGAGCAGCCGGGCCCGGGAGCGCCCGAGGACGGCGGCGAGCGCCTCGGCCGGGTCGGCGACCGGCCCGGACTCCCACAGGGTGGCGACGCCGCGCGCCGGGTAGGCGAGCTGCGGCGGATCCGGCGGCAGCGTCCGGGTCAGCACCCGGGGCCAGGCGAACACCGAGGGCACCAGGACCAGCCCGGCTCCGGCGTCCAGCCGCTGGACCGCGCAGTGCCGCTGCTCCAGCCGCAGCGCGGCGCCGTCCCAGCGGACCGTTTCGTGGAGGTCGTCGAGGGCCTGGGCGCTGCCGCGCCCGGCGGCCTGCCGGGCCCGGTGCAGCACGTCCGCGTCCAGCAGCGCGCGGATCCGGGTCCAGTGCGGTTGCAGCGCGAACTCCCAGTACGCCTCGATGTCGGCCACCAGGAGGGGCAGCAGGCCGGCCGGGTCGCGGTGCAGGGGTTCGAGGACGGCAGGCAGCCGGCCGCCGCGTTCGGCGGCCAGGATGTCGAGATCGGCCCGCACCCGGTCGGGCGGGGTCGCGGCGATCACGGCCAGCTCCTCGGCGAGCGCGGGAGCGGCGCCGACGGGGACCGGGGTGAGGAAGTCCGGCAGGTGCCCGGCGGCCGGGACCAGCGCGGCCAGCCGCCGTACGGCGGGCCCGGTGGCCTCCGCCGACCGGCGGACCTGGGCGGCCCAGGGCCGGTGCACGGCGGGGACGGCCCGGTGGGCCAGCACCCGGAGGCTGGTCACCACCTCCCACATGGGGGAGACGGCGAACCTGGTCCGTGCCAGATCGTCCGTCGAGAACGCGAGTTCGGTCCGCATCGGTGCCCCGCCCACTCTCCCGCTCCGGCCCAGGATTCAGCCTCAGCTTAATCACTGGAGAGCACCCGCCGACCGGCCGCAGGATGTCCACGGCGCGCAACCGCTACTCCCGCCCGGGCTCCTCCCGACACCCCTCGCCTCTCCCACGATCCCTCCCGGAACCCCTTCCGGAACCCCTTCCGAACCGAAAGCCGGTGACCCCGAATGTCCACCTCCTCCCCGCTCCCGCCGTCCACCCTCCGCGCGCGGGCCGAGCGGCTGAGGGCGCTGGTCGCGGACGGCGTGCTCGTCCTGCCGAACGCCTGGGACGCCGGGAGCGCCGCCGTGATCGCCTCGGCCGGCGCGGCCGCGATCGCCACCACCAGCGGCGGCGTCTCCTGGTCGCTGGGCCGGGGCGACGGCCAGCGCCTCGACCGCGCGACGGCCGTCGAGGCCGCCCGCCGGGTCGCCGCCGCCGTCGACCTGCCGGTCACGGTGGACGCCGAGGGCGGCTACGGGCCCACGCCGGACGATGTCGCCGAGACGGTCCGGGCCCTGGTGGGGGCGGGCGCGGCCGGGGTCAACCTGGAGGACTCGGCGGCGCCCGGCGGCCCGCTGTTCACGGTGGACGAGCAGGCCGGACGGCTGCGCGCCGCACGGTCGGCGGCGGAGGCGGCGGGCCTGCCGGAGCTGCTGGTCAACGCCCGGACGGACGTCTTCCTGTTCGGGCTGGGCGGGCTCGACGATGTGCTGGTCCGCGCCGAGGCGTACGCGGCGGCGGGCGCGGACGGCCTCTTCGTCCCCGGTCTGCTCGACCTCGACGCGCTGGCCGCGCTCTGCGCCCGCTCGCCGCTGCCGGTCAACGCGATGGCCGTGGCCGGCGGTCCGGGCGTCGCCGAACTCGCGGCCGCCGGGGTGCGCCGGATCAGCGTGGGCACCGCGCTGACCCAGTTCGCCTACACCGCCGCCCGTCGGGCGGCCGCCGAACTGCTCGGCCCCGGCACCCTGACCGAGCCGGTCGGCGCGCTCGGCTACGGCGACGTCGACGCGCTCTTCCGGGGCTGACGTGGGGCTGACGGGCCCGTCAGCCCCCGGCACGTCCTCGCCCTTCCCCGTCCTGTCCTCGCCCTTCCCCGCCCTTCCCCGTCGTTCCAGTCCCGTCCTGGCCGATCCGCCGCAGGAGCACGGCCGTCCGGCGTAGCCTTCACGCATGGCAGAGAGCAAGGTCCGGACGACCGCGTCTGCGGGGAAGCCGGTGGGGAAGGCAGGCGGGGTGCCCAAGCCCGAATCGCGGTTGGCGATGGTGCGGCGGGCCCGGAGGATCAACCGGGAGCTGGCGGAGCTGTACCCGTACGCGCACCCGGAGCTGGACTTCGACAACCCGTTCCAACTGCTGGTGGCCACCGTGCTGTCGGCGCAGACCACCGACCTGCGGGTGAATCAGACGACGCCGGCGCTGTTCGCCAAGTACCCCTCTCCGGAGGACATGGCGGCGGCGAACCCGGCGGAGCTGGAGGAGATCATCCGGCCGACCGGGTTCTTCCGGAACAAGGCGAAGTCCCTGATCGGCCTCTCGATCGCGCTGCGCGACGAGTTCGACGGCGAGGTCCCCGGCCGGCTGGCGGACCTGGTCACCCTCCCCGGGGTCGGCCGCAAGACCGCCAACGTCGTCCTCGGCAATGCCTTCGGCGTCCCCGGGATCACCGTGGACACCCACTTCGGCCGGCTCGCCCGCCGGTTCGGGTGGACGACCGACGAGGACCCGGTGAAGGTCGAGGCGGCGGTCGCGGAGATCTTCCCGAAGTCCGAGTGGACGATGCTCTCGCACCGCGTGGTCTTCCACGGCCGGCGGATCTGCCACTCCCGGAAGCCCGCCTGCGGAGCCTGCCCGATCGCACCGCTCTGCCCCTCCTACGGCGAGGGCGAGACCGATCCCGAGAAGGCGAAGAAGCTGCTCAAGTACGAGATGGGCGGACAGCCGGGCCAGCGGCTGCGCCCGCCCGCGGACTTCCCCGGCGAGGCCGGCGCCCGCGCGGACGCCGCCGCGCACCACGGCGAGGTCGCCGACCTGGCGGTGGCCGAGTGAGCGACCGGGGGATGGTGCGGGGGGTCGAGCGGGACGGGCTGCCGACCTGGCTGGAGCCGGTCAGGGACGCCGCGGAGCGGGTGCTGCCCGAGCAGCTGAGCCGCTTCCTGCCGCCGGACGACGGCGGCCGCGCGGCCGCCGTGCTGATGCTGTTCGGCGAGGGCGCGTCCGGCCCGGACCTGCTGCTGATCGAACGGGCCCGCTCGCTGCGCTCGCACGCCGGCCAGCCCTCCTTCCCCGGTGGTGCGCTGGACCCGGAGGACGGCGACCCGGCCGGGCCCGGTCCGGTGGCGGCGGCGCTGCGCGAGGCCTGGGAGGAGACCGGCCTGGACCCGGACGGCGTGCAGGTGTTCGCGACGCTGCCCGCGCTGTACATCCCGGTCAGCCGGTTCGTGGTGACGCCGGTGCTCGGCTGGTGGCGCGAGGAGTCGCCGGTCCGGCCGGTGGACCTGGGGGAGACCGGCGCGGTGTTCCGGGTGCCGATCGAGGAGCTGACCGATCCGGTGAACCGGGCCAGGCTGCGGCACCCGTCCGGCCACATGGGGCCGGCCTTCGCGGTCGGCGGCCGGCTGGTCTGGGGCTTCACCGCCGGGGTGATCGACCGGGTGCTGCACCACAGCGGGCTGGAGCGGCCGTGGGACGCCGGCCGGATCGTCGAGCTCTCGGACGAGGCGCTGGAGCTGGTGCAGGGCGACCGCGAGCGTTCCCGGGCGCTGCTCGGCCGCGACGCCGGGTCGCGGTGAACCGGACGGCGGGCGGATTCGACCATCGCCCGCCCGGCGGGGTGGTCCGTCGTGGGAGGGTGTCCGGGTGAATGTCCTGGATGTGCTGTTGATCGCCGCCGCGATCGGATTCGCCGTGTCGGGCTACCGGCAGGGTTTCGTGGTCGGCGTGCTGTCGGTCCTCGGCTTCCTGGGCGGCGGACTGCTCGCCGTCCAACTGCTGCCGCTGCTGCTCGACCACCTCAGCCCCGGGACGACCGCCTCGGTGATCGCGGTGGTGGTGGTGATCGTGCTGGCGGCGATCGGCCAGGCGATCACCACCCACTTCGGCTGGAAGCTGCGCGGCCACATCGACCGCCGCCCGGCCCGGGCGCTGGACGCCGCCGGCGGCGCCGTGGTCAATGTGATCTCGATGCTGCTGGTGGCCTGGCTGATCGGCTCCGCGCTGGCCGGGACTTCCCTGCCGACCGTCTCCAAGCAGGTCCGCACCTCGGCGATCCTGGGCGGGGTCCAGGACACCCTGCCCTCCGACGCCCCCAACTGGTTCTCGGACTTCTCCAAGGTGCTCGCCCGCAACGGCTTCCCGCAGGTGTTCAACCCCTTCGAGCACGAGCCGATCACCCAGGTCGACATCCCCGATCCGACGCTGGCCGGCAGCCCCGCGGTGGCGAAGGCCCGGCAGAGCCTGGTCAAGGTCGTCGGCACCGCCACCTCCTGCGGCAAGACGCTGGAGGGCAGCGGCTTCGTCTACGCCCCGCACCGGGTGATGACCAACGCCCACGTGGTCGGCGGGGTCAACGAGCCGACCGTGCAGATCGGCGGGGTCGGTCAGCTGTACGACGCGACGGTGGTCCGCTACGACTGGCAGCGCGACATCGCGATCCTCGACGTGCCCAAGCTGAACGCGCCGGCCCTCACCTTCGCCGGTGAGGCGAAGACCAATGACAACGCGATCGTGGCGGGCTTCCCGGAGAACGGCGCCTTCAACGTCCAGCCGGCCCGAATCCGGGGCCGGATCCAGGCGAACGGACCGGACATCTACCACCGCGGCCAGGTGGTCCGCGACGTCTACTCGGTGCGCTCGCTGGTGCGCCAGGGCAACAGCGGCGGGCCGCTGCTCACCCCGGACGGCCAGGTGTACGGGATGGTGTTCGCCAAGTCGCTGGACAGCGCGGACACCGGGTACGTGCTGACCGCGGCCGAGGTGCGCGAGGACGCCGAGCAGGGCAGCGTGGCCTCGGGCCGGGCGGACACCCAGGGCTGCGCGCTCTGACCCGCCGGCCCGCTCTGACCCGCTGACCCGCTCTGACCCGCCGGCCCGCCGCCGGGCCGCCAACGGGCCGTGATCGGGTCGGCTCGTGGGGCCGGAGGCGGCGGGCGGGTCTGTAGCTCCGTGGACGTGGGCCGATCAGGTGTCGCGGCGGAGCCGGGCACCCACCCAGCGGGCGCGCCGGCCGAGGATGCGCGGGATACCGAGCCGGTCCTGCGCCGCGCGGGGGTGGCCGTCCGAACCGTCGAAGCCGCCGTCGTACCCACTGTCGTAGCCGTTGTCGTAACTGCGGTCGTACCCGCGGTTCTCCGCCCACCCGGAACGGTGGACGGAACGCTGCGAGCTGTCGCTGTGCTGTCGGCCGCGCGGGGCGCTGCCGCGATCGGGCATCCAGGTCATACCGGAATGGATGCCCCTGGGCCGACGGGGGTAACCGCCCGTCCGGCCATCAACGTGGCCTATGCGCTTGTCATATGTACGTCACCTGAAGGGAGTTGGGACCTCGGACCCGGTTCCCCCGATCGGATGCCGGGACCTTCTGCCCCGGTCCGGGGCCCCCACACCACCTCAGTCCTTGTGCCGGCCGATCCAGTCCAGCAACTCGGCCGTGAACTGCTCCGGCGCCTCCTCGTGCGGGAAGTGCCCGATCCCCGGCATCAGCCGCCAGCGGTACGGCGCGGCCACGTACTCGCCGCCGCCCAGCGCGGTGTGCGACAGCAGCACCGGGTCCGCCGCCCCCTGGACGTGCAGGGTCGGCGCGGTGATCGGCTTCTTCATCCGGCGGGCGAACTGGATGCCGTCCGGCCGGGCCATCGAGCGCAGCAGCCACCGGTACGGCTCGATCGAGCAGTGCGCGGTGCTGGGGATCCGGATCGCCTCCCGGTACGCGGCCACCGCCGCGCGGTCCAGCTGGTTGCGTCCGGTCCAGGCGTCCAGGTAGCGGCCGACCAGCGCGGCGTCGTCGGCGACCAGGCGGCGCTCCGGTATCCACGGCCGCTGGAAGCCCAGGATGTGCTCGAAGGCGGCCATCTGCCGCCGGTCGGTCAGCAGCGCCCGGCGGAGGTCCCGGGGGTGCGCGGCGGAGACCACGGTCAGGCTCTGGATCACCGAGGGCCGCATCACGGCCGCCACCCAGGACAGTGTGCCGCCGGAGGCATGGCCGACCAGGTGGGCCCGGTTCTCGCCGAGGGAGCGGATCACCCCGGTGATGTCCAGTGCGAGGTTGCCCGGGTCGTAGCCGCGGGGGGTGCGGTCGCTGCCGCCGATGCCGCGCAGGTCCAGGGCGACGGCCCGGTAGCCGGCCTCGGCGAGTGCGGTCAGCTGGTGGCGCCACGCCCACCAGTACTCCGGCCAGCCGTGGACCAGCAGGACCAGCGGGCCCTCGCCGAGTTCGGCGATGTGGAAGCGGGCGCCGTTGGCGGCGAGGTCGCGGTGGGTCCACGGTCCGGCCTGCCGGACGTCCCAGGCGGCCGGAGGCGTGCCCTGGGCGTTGCCGCCGTCGCCGGAGGCGGTGCCGTTGTCACCGGTGACGGTGTTGCCATCACTGGAGGCGGTGTCGCCGGAACCGGCGGACGGCTGTGCGGGCACGGGCTTCTGGTCGAGCGACATACCGAGAGCGTGTCACATCCGCGCGCCGGACACGCGCCCGGCACTCGCACTCGGGCCGTTCGGGCCCGCCGAGCGCCGGCCGCGCGTCCACGACGCGGGCGCCGGGCCTACGGGATGCGGCCCAGGGCGCGGTCGATCTCTTCCTTGGTGGCGGGACGCGGCCGCGCGTTCTTCAGGACGTCGGCGGTCTTCTGCGCGCCCTCGATGGTGCGGACCGGCTTCTCGATCTTCTTGAACGAACGCAGCGCCAGCAGGCCCAGCAGTACGGCCAGCAGCAGGTACGCGCCGGCCACGACCAGGAACGACCAGCCGAGCGTGAGGCCCAGCGCGTGGATGCCGAACGCCGCGGCGGCGCTGAGCATCGGGACGGCCGCCAGGGCCACCACACCCGCGACAGCCAGCGAGACGCCGCCGGAGACACCGCGCTTGACGTCGGCGCGGATCTCGGCCTTGGCGAGCGCGATCTCGTCGTGGACCAGGGCGGACAGGTCGGCGGTGGCCGCGGCGAACAGCTGCCCCACCGAACGCTCGCCCTCATAGGGCGCCCGGCCGTTGCTGGACGGGTCTGCGGCTCCTGCGGGCATCAGCGGTTCTCCTCTTCGGCCGTGCGGCGAGTGACGCCGCCGCACGGTGCGGCTCCCCGGTGGTTCCGGGTACCGGGGCGGGCCCGGTGGCGTCGGTGGACTGTCGACAGTTCAGAATCATGCCCCTACCGGACGAGCGGACACCACTCCGGGGGGCCCGGCGAGGGACGTGTTCCGGGCAGGTCCGGCTCGGGCACGGCTCAATGCGGGTGGTGCGGGCCCTCGTCGGCCGGGTGCGTGCCCCGTTGCGGACGGTCCGGTCGGCCCTGCTGTCCGGCCGTGCGCGCCTGCCAGGCCGGGTCGTCCAGCTGGTAGATGTCGGGGATGCCGTCGCCGTCGAGGTCGCGGTCCTCCTCCTCGCACAGCTCGCGGTAGTGCCGGTTGCGCAGCTTCAGCAGCACGGTGGCGATCAGCGCGCAGAGCAGCGAACCGACCAGGACGGCGGCCTTGGCCCGGTCGGCGAGGGCCGGGTCGTCGGGGAAGGCCAGTTCGCTGATCAGGAGCGAGACCGTGAAGCCGATGCCTGCCAGCACCGAGACGGCGAACATGTCCGCCCACTTGAGCTGCGGGTTCAGTTCGGCGCGGGTGAAGCGGGCGGCCAGGCGGGTGCCGCCGAAGATGCCCACGGTCTTGCCGACCAGCAGGCCGAGCACGATGCCGAGCGGGGCCGCCTGGGTGAACACCTCGCGCAGTGCCGGTCCGGAGATCGTCACCCCGGCGGCGAACAGTGCGAAGACCGGTACGGCGATGCCGGCCGAGATCGGGCGGACCAGGTGCTCGATGTGCTCGCCGGGGGAGGACTTCTCGTCGCCCTCCCGGTGGCAGCGGAGCAGCAGGCCCATCGCGACGCCCGCCACCGTGGCGTGCACGCCGCTCTCGTGCATCAGCGCCCAGATCACGAAGGCGAGCGGCACGAACAGGTACCAGCCGTGGACCCCGCGCCGGTGCAGGAACCAGAACAGCACCAGCCCGGCGAAGGCCAGCCCGAGCGCCCAGAACTTGATGCCGGAGCTGTAGAAGATCGCGATGATCAGGATCGCGATCAGGTCGTCCACCACCGCGAGGGTGAGCAGGAAGGCGCGCAGCGCCGAGGGCAGGTGGCTGCCGACCACGGCGAGCACGCCGAGCGCGAAGGCGATGTCGGTGGCGGTCGGGATGGCCCAGCCGTTCGGATGCCCGCCGGCGCCGGCGTTGGCCACCGCGAACACGATCGCGGGCAGCGCGACCCCGCAGACGGCGGCTATGACGGGGAGGATCGCGGCGCTGGGGCTGCGCAGTTCGCCCGCCACGAACTCGCGCTTGAGCTCGATCCCGGCCACGAAGAAGAAGATCGTCAGCAGTCCGTCCTTCGCCCATGCGTCCAGACTGAGGTCCAGGTGGAGCGGGGTGGAGGGGCCGACGGTGTAGTCCAGGACGGACTGGTAGGCGGCCGGCCAGACATTGGCCCAGATCAGTGCGACGACCGAGGCGAGCAGCAGCAGCACGCCGCCGACGGTCTCGGTGCGCAGCGCGTCCGTGATGTAGGTGCGCTCGGGAAGGGACAGCCTGCCGAGGAGCTGGCGGCGTCGGGTCGTCGGCTCTTGGACGGGCGGCTGGCTGGCCACGCGCGGCCTCCTGGGGGCGGGGACGGTGTACGGAGATGCACCGGTGGTGCATTGCCGACCAGACTTCCCGGCTCGCCTGTGACGCGAATCTTGATGCGTCGTTGACAGTATAACGGGAACGACAAGGCGAGATCCGGATTGTCATACTTCAGGACTTAAGCCTGGGTGGCCTGTTGTGCACCCGTCCGTACGGCCGATCAGCACCCGAACGGAGTCGGCGGCGTGCAGACGGGTGAACGGCTCTCTATCGTCGATCGCAGGGCCCGGCCGAGGTCGGAGCCCCGGGCCAGGGGCTTTCCCGGGTCTCTCATCTTCGCGCTATGGAGGCGCCGCCATGCCCAGACCGCCCCTCTTATCCTTCCATTCGTGCACGTCTTGGATGTCGTCCACGTCTTGTACGTCGCGTGCATCTCGTACGTCTCGGTCCGGCCGCCGGAGCGCCCTCCGATGAATGCCCCGCCGTACGGCCCGCCCGACCCCGAACTCGACCGCCTGCTCCGCCCGCTGTTCCGCACCGCCGCTCCGGCCGGTGGCGCCGCCGTCGTGGTGATCCGCGGCGACGACCGGACGGTCGCCTGCCGGGGCCACGCCGTCCGCTCCACCGAACGCCCGGTCCGCGCCGACACCCGTTTCGAACTCGGCTCCGTCACCAAGACGTTCACCGGCCTGCTGCTCGCCGAGATGGCCGCCCGCGGCGAGGTCGGCTACGACGATCCGATCGACCGCTACCTGCCCGCCGACGCGGCCCCCGGCTACCCGCAGGAGCGCCCGATCACCCTGCTCCACCTGGCCACCCACACCTCCGGCCTGCCCCGGCTGCCGGACGGGGTGCTGCCCGGGCAGGTCCCGCGCTGGTTCACCCGTCCCTACGCCACCTTCGGACCGGCCCACCTGCTGCGGGCACTGCCCCGGACGGCGGTGCGTGGCACGCCGGGCACCCAGGTCCGGTACTCCAACCTCGGCTGCGGACTGCTCGGCCTGCTGCTCGCCAACGCGGCCGGGCAGCGGTACGACGATCTGCTCGCCGCCCGGGTCTGCGGGCCGCTCGGCCTGATGGACACCTCCTGCGGCCCCGGCCGGGAGGAGGACGCCGGATACCGGCGCGGGCGCAGGGTGCCGTCCTTCCGACTGCCCGCCCTGCCGGCCGCCGCCGCGCTCCGCTCCACGGCGGACGACATGCTCCGCTACCTCCAGGCACATCTCGCGCTGGACGCCGTTCCGCTCCCCGAGCGGGCCGACGCGGCGGTGCTGCGGACGGCGCTGAACGAGGTGCGGCGCCCACGCACCGACGGGCGACGAGGCGGGCCGCGCATCTGCCTGGGGTGGAACCACCGCGCCCTTCCGGCGGGGGTGGCGGAACCGCGGGCGACCGGAGGGGCCGGGGCGTTCGGGCGGCCCGCGGCCGACCGGAAACCGGTGGGCCCTGTGCCTGCGGCGTCCGATGGGGCGGGGCCGGTCGAGGCCGGCGAGGTGGTCTACCACGTGGGGGCCGCCCGGCGGTCCACCGCCTTCGTCGGATTCAGCCCCCGGGCCCAGGTGGGCCTGGCGGTCCTGGCCGGCGGACAGCCGCTGCGCAGTCGTGCCCTGGTGCAGAGCGCGCACGAGACCCTGCGCGTCCTGATCGCCGAATTCGGCGAGGACTGACCGCCGGACGTGCTCCGGAGTCGTGGTCCTGAGTCGTGGCCCGGAGCACGGAGCACGTGGTCCGGAGCCGACGGTGCCCCGGGCGGTAGCAACCGCCCGGGGCACCGTTGTGCCTGCTGCACCGTGCCACATTCAGGGACGTTCAGGGACGTTCAAGGAGTGGCGCGGAGCAGCGGCGCGAGGTCGGACCTCCGGGATCAGCCCTCGGAGCCGGTCGGCGGGAGCTGGGCCTGGATGAGGTTCATCACGGTGGAGTCGGCCAGCGTGGTGGTGTCACCGATCTCGCGGCCCTCGGCGATGTCGCGCAGCAGACGGCGCATGATCTTGCCGGAGCGGGTCTTCGGCAGCTCGCCGACCACCTTGATCTGCTTCGGCTTGGCGATCGGGCCGAGGGTGCGGCCGACGTGCGCCCGCAGCTCCTCGACCAGCTCCGGGCTGTCGGTGGCGGTGCCGCGCAGGATGACGAAGGCGACGATCGCCTGGCCGGTGGTGGCGTCGGTGGCGCCGACGACCGCCGACTCGGCCACCGAGGGGTGACCGACGAGGGCCGACTCGACCTCGGTGGTCGAGATGTTGTGGCCGGAGACCAGCATGACGTCGTCGACCCGGCCGAGCAGCCAGATGTCGCCGTCCTCGTCCTTCTTGGCACCGTCGCCGGCGAAGTAGCGGCCCTCGAAGCGCGACCAGTAGGTGTCGATGTAGCGCTGGTCGTCGCCCCAGATGGTGCGCAGCATGGAGGGCCACGGCTCGGTGAGGACGAGGTAGCCGCCGGAGCCGTTGGCGACCTCGGCGCCGTTGTCGTCGACCACGGTGGCCGCGATGCCGGGCAGCGCGCGCTGGGCGGAGCCGGGCTTGGTCTCGGTGACACCGGGCAGCGGGCTGATCATGATGGCGCCGGTCTCGGTCTGCCACCAGGTGTCCACGATCGGGGCCGTGGAGGCGCCGATGTGCTCGCGGTACCAGATCCAGGCCTCGGGGTTGATCGGCTCGCCGACGCTGCCCAGCACCCGCAGGGAGGACAGGTCGAACTTGGCGGGGATGTCGTCGCCCCACTTCATGAAGGTGCGGATCGCGGTGGGCGCCGTGTAGAGGATGGTGACGCCGTACTTCTGCACGATCTCCCAGAACCGGCCCTGGTGGGGGGTGTCGGGGGTGCCCTCGTAGATGACCTGGGTGGCGCCGTTGGAGAGCGGGCCGTAGACGATGTACGAGTGCCCGGTGACCCAGCCGATGTCGGCGGTGCACCAGTAGACGTCGGTCTCCGGCTTGAGGTCGAAGACGGCGTTGTGGGTGTAGCTGGCCTGGGTGAGGTAGCCGCCGGTGGTGTGCAGGATGCCCTTGGGCTTCCCGGTGGTGCCGGAGGTGTAGAGGATGAACAGCGGGTGCTCGGCGTCGTGCGCCTCGGGGGTGTGCTCGGTGGACTGGCGGGCGGTGAGCTCGTGCCACCACACGTCCCGGCCCTCGGTCCACGCGGTGTCCTGGCCGGTGCGGCGCACGACGAGGACGTGCTCGACGCCCTCGGCCTTGGTGAGGGCCTCGTCGATGGCGGGCTTGAGGGCGGAGGGCTTGCCGCGCCGGTAGCCGCCGTCGGCGGTGATGACGAGCTTGGCCCGGGCGTCCTGGATGCGGGAGGCGACGGCGTCGGCCGAGAAGCCGCCGAAGACGACGGAGTGCGTGGCGCCGATGCGGGCGCAGGCCAGCATCGAGACGACGGCCTCGGGGATCATCGGCAGGTAGATCGCGACGCGGTCGCCCTTGGTGACGCCGAGTTCGAGCAGGGCGTTGGCGGCCTGGGAGACCTCGTCCTTGAGCTGGGCGTAGGTGATGGAGCGGCCGTCGCCGGGCTCGCCCTCGAAGTGGATGGCGACGCGGTCGCCGTGGCCGGCCTCGACGTGGCGGTCCACGCAGTTGTAGGCGATGTTGAGCTTGCCGTCGGCGAACCACTTCGCGAAGGGCGGGTTGGACCAGTCGAGCGTCTGCGTGGGCTCGACGGCCCAGGTGAGGCGGCGGGCCTGCTCGGCCCAGAAGCCGAGGCGGTCCTCGGAGGCCTGAGCGTACGCAGCCGCGGTGACGTTGGCGGCTGCGGCGAGCTCTGCCGGCGGGGCGAAACGCCGCTCCTCCTTGAGCAGGTTGGCCAGGCTCTCGTTGCTCAACGCGCACTCCTCATGAGTCATGATCGGGGTCGTTTCCCGTGCGTGGGGATTGTCCCGTGTGTCCCAGCGCACAGCTCACCAGGCGAAGAGGTCAGTTGACAAGAGGCTCTGGCTAATTGGTGTAGACCTTTGATCGCTCGTCGAACGGCCGCCCGAGGTCGGAGGCGTCTCGGACGGCTCGAGGAGGTGGGCCCGCGTCCTTGGCCCGCCCGGCTGGACGCGGGCCCGGCTCTCAGGCGGCCAGGCCGGGGCCTCCTCCGTCCCTGGCCGGATCCGCGGCGACGGTACCGGTGGTCGGAACCTGTTCGAATTCATTCACTCGTTCGGGCGTGTCGTGCTCCCCGCGCGGGGTGGACGACAGCGCCGCGGGGGCGGACGTCGGTGCGGCTGGGGCTGGGGCTGGGGCTGGGGCTGGGGCTGGGGCTGCGGCGGCTGCGGGCGTGGGCGCGCAGGCGGTGGCGGGCGTCGGCGCCAGTGCCTCGACCGGGCCGAACCGGCCGCTCTCCGGGTCGAGCACATAGGCCTGTGCGGTGGCGAAGTCGAAGTACATGCCGACCAGCCGCAGGGTGCCCTCGGTGACCCGCCGCTCCACGGCCGGGTTGGCCATCAGCTGGTCCAGTTGCTGGACGACATTGGTGACGCAGAGCTGCTCGGTCACATCGACCACCGGGCGGTCGGTGAACTCCGCCGGGATCCGGCGCAGCCGGTCCAGCGAGCCCCGGCCGTTGCGCAGCCAGCGGGCCAGCGGAGTCGGTCGGCCGGGCTGCTCGTGCACCCCGTCCAGCAGGGCCTTCATCGCCCCGCAGCCCGAGTGCCCGCAGACGGTGATCGACCGCACCTCCAGCACCTCGACCGCGTACTGCACCGCCGCCGCCACCGAGTCGTCGGCCGCGCCCGGCTCGTGCGGCGCCGGCACCAGATTGCCGACATTGCGCACGGTGAAGAGGTCGCCGGGGCCGCTGTTGGTGATCATGCTGGTGACCATCCGGGAGTCGGCACAGGTCAGGAACAGCTGGGAGGGCGTCTGTCCCTCGCGGGCGAGCCGGGCCAGTTCGGGCCGGACCAGCGGGGCGGTGTGCAGTTGGAACACCCGCACCCCGTCGAGCAGCCGGACGTGCGGGTCCTCCTGCTGTTCGATGCAGTGGTGGCCGACCCAGGGTGTCCACGCGCGGCAGCGGTGCGGACCGGGGGAGCTGCCGGTGCGGACGGTGCCGTCCGGGTCGAGCACCTCGTCGTCCTGGCGGCGGGTCACCATCGACACCCGTCCGCCGCCCGCCTGGTGCCCGGTGCGCCAGCTGTGCAGCGTCTCGTAGGCGGCGTGGTCCAGGAAGGAGCCGTCGTGCACGACGGCGACCTCGGCGCCGGCCGGGACACCGGCGAGTGCCCGGCTCAGCCGGGGCACGGCGGCGAAGGTCAGCGGACCGTGCGTCTCCACGGTGAACGCGCCGTCGGGGCCGGCCAGCACGTCCACGTGCGCGCGGGTCAACCGGTAGAGCGCGAGCAGCACGGCCGTCGCGGCGCCCAGAGCCACACCCGGCAGCACGCCGAACAGCACCACGGAGACCACGGTGACCAGGTAGACCGGGAACTCCCGGTGCCGGTGGACCTTCCGGATGTGCGCGAAGCTCACCATCTGCAGGCCGACGACCAGCACCAGGGCGGCGAGCGCGGCGAGCGGGATCCGGCGCAGCCCGCCGGTGAGGGCCAGCGCGGCCGCCAGTACCCACACTCCGTGCAGCACCGAGGACCAGCGACTGCGGGCCCCGGCGCGGACGTTGGCGGTGCTGCGCACCGCGCCGCCGGCGATCGGCAGTCCGCCGACCAGCCCGCTGACCATGTTGGCCAGCCCCTGGCCGCGCAGCTCGCGGTCGAGGTCCCCGGTGCGGTGCGACATCCGGTCCACCGCGACGGCGGAGAGCAGTGATTCGACACTCGCCACGGCGGTGACGGTCAGCACGGCGGCGAGGACGGCGAGGGGCGGGCCGTGCGGCAGGTCGGGGACGAGGTCGTGCGGCTGCCAGGCGGGCAGGTCGACCCGGGCGAGTCGCAGGTCCAGTGCGACCGCGAGCGCGGTGGCGGCGGCGACGGCGGCCAGCGGGCCGGGGACCTTGGCCAGCCGGGTGCCGAACTCGCCGTACCGGCCGGGGAGTCGGCCCAGCCGGGGCCAGCCGAGCAGTACCACGGCGGTGATCGCGCCGACGGCCAGGGCGGACGGGTGCGGGGCCGCCAACTGGTTCGGCAGGGCGAGCAGATTGGCCAGGGCCGCGCTCTGCGGGGAGCCGCCGAGGACGACGTGCAACTGCGCGATCGCGATGGCGAGGCCGACACCGGCCAGCATGCCGTGCACGATGGCGGGCGACACGGCCAGCGCGGTCCGGGCCACCCGCCTTACTCCCAGCAGGAGTTGGAGCAGGCCGGCGGCGAGCGTGATGGCGCAGGTCGCCTGCCAGCCGTACTGGGTGATGAGTCCGGCCGTGATCACGGTGAGCGCGGCGGAGGGGCCGCTCACCTGCAGCGGGGTCCCGCCGAACAGCCCGACCACGATGCCGCCGACGGCCGCGGCGGCGAGGCCCGCGGTGAGCGGGGCGCCGGTGGCCAGGGCGATGCCGAGGGAGAACGGCACGGCGATGAGGAAGACCACCAGGGAGGCCGAGAGGTCCTGCGCCCAGGAGGCGCGGGGACGTCGACCCGGCGGGGCGTGGTCGGTGGTGTCGGAGGCGATGGGTGCGCTGGAGATGTCGAGGGTCATGGGTCTTCCCGTCTGTCCGGGGGAACGAACGCAGTCAGGTCCGGCGGTGAGTCCGGTCATGGGCTCGGTGGAGCGGATCGGCTGTCGTGGGTCGCGACGGTGTGGCGGGATGGTGCGGACGGGCCGGGAGTGCGGGTGTCACCGGCCGGGCCTTGGACCATCGGGGGCTCCGGCGGTCGCTCGGCGGGGCGCTGGGAGGAGCCAGGCCACGGCGAGGAGCACCGGAACGGATGCGGAACATCAAGACTCGGTAAACCGAGGGTAATGAGAGCTTTGCACAGCGTCATCCGGAGCGACAGGCAATATCCGCCTGATTCACCCCATTGGGTGGTAGTCGAACGGATGGGAATCTGCTGGTGGCGGGGCTGCGGCCGCTGCTGCGCCGGTGCTGTGCCAGTGCTGTGGGCGGTGCCCCAGGGCGCGCCGGGGCGGACGTACGAGGGCCGCGGTCCCGTTCTGGGACCGCGGCCCTGGTCGCTGCGGTGGTGCCGCGCCGTGGTGCTCCGCGTCGGCGCTGCGCGGTGCCGCTCCGGTCAGACGGCCGCGCCGGCCGCCGCGGGCTCGTCGCCGAGCACGAAGTCCGGGTCGACCTGGGTGGCGAGGTCGATGCCGACCTTGGCGTTCGCCCAGCTCTCGGCGTTGCGCAAGTGGAAGAGGACGGCCTGCTCGGTGTAGCGGCGCGGGTCCCGCAGGTCGTACGCGGCGTCCGCCGCCGTCCTCAGCTCGTCCAGCACCGCGCGGTTGGCGGCTTCGAGGGCGCGCAGCGGCGGCTGCGCGCCCTGCTCCAGCCGACGCACCCAGTCGGAGTGCCCGAAGGAGGTCAGCAGGTCCTCGCCGACCTCCCGGCGGAGGAAGTCCAGGTCGTCCTGGTTCTGCACCTTGTTGCCGACCACCCGCAGCCGGACGTCGAAGTCCTGCGCGTAGTCGCGGTACTGGCGGTACACCGAGACGCCCTTGCGGGTGGGCTCGGCCACCAGGAAGGTGAGGTCGAAACGGGTGAACAGGCCCGAGGCGAAGGAGTCGGAGCCGGCGGTCATGTCGGTCACCACGTACTCGTCCCGGCCGTCGACCAGGTGGTTCAGCAGCAGCTCGACCGCGCCGACCTTGGAGTGGTAGCAGGCGACGCCGAGGTCCTCCTCGGTGAACGCGCCGGTCGCCAGGAGCCGCACCGAGCCCTCGTCGAGCGCGATCGGGCGGGCGCAGGCCGCGTAGACCGGGTTCTCCTCGACGATCCGGAGCAGCCGCGAACCGCGCCCCGGCGGAGTGGTCTTGATCATCTCCTCGGCGGAGCGGATCAGCGGGTTGCCGCCGCGCAGGTACTCCTTGATGCCGGGCAGGTGGGCCCCGAGCGAGGGCAGGGCGGCGGACTGGTCGTCCGTCAGCCCGAGGGCCGGGCCGAGGTGCTGGTTGATGTCGGCGTCGACGGCGAGGACCGGGCGGCCCGCGGCGGCCAGGTGGCGGATGAACAGTGCGGACAGCGTGGTCTTGCCGCTGCCACCCTTGCCGACGAAGGCGATCTTCATCTTGGGACTCCGGCTCTCGCTCCAGGACCCGCCGCGTCCGCGGTCCGCGCCGCGACGAGGTCGACGATCTTCCGAGTTGGAAATCGTTATCGTCTTCGACAGTCATGCTATCCGGGGTTTCGGGCCGTTTGCGGGAGGGAAGTGAGGATTGCCTCGAACGGGTGATGCGTGCTTGCTGTTCCGGCAGGGGCGTCCGGTTCATTACTCTCGGGTAGGTGAGCACTGGAACAGATCCCCTCGCCCCGCTGGCCCAGCTCCCCGGGGTGCCCGACTCGGTGGCCGAGGTGCGCAAGGCCGTCGACCGCCTCTACGGCCACCGGGTGATGCGCCGCCGCGCGGCCGAGGTCACCTCCGAGTCGGCCCTGCGCGGCGCCCGCGCCTCCGCGGCACTGGCGGGCTCGGACTGGCCGCTGGAGGAGGTCCGCCGTCGCAGCGACTTCGGCGCCGACCCCGGGACCCGGACGGTCGGCGCCTCCCTGCGGATCGCCGCCGAGGCGGGGCAGCTGCTGAGCATCTGGCGGCACTCGCCGCTCCAGGTGCTGGCCCGGCTGCACCTGCTGGCGGTCGGTGACGCCGACCCCGTGGCGGGCCGGCCGAGGCAGGCCGGGGAGGGCGTCGAGGACCTGTTCCCGCTGGAGCTGAAGCCGGCCGAAGGGGTCGCGGCGGACGTGGCCCCGGCCGCCGCGACGACCGCTCCGGCCGGGCTCGTGCCGGCCCTGCCGGCGGCGCCCGGCCCGGAGGAGGTCGCCGCCCGGCTGGACCAGCTGTCCCGGCTGCTGGTGGCCCGCGCCGAGGGCCAGGGTGTCGGGACACCGGCCCTGGTGGTCTCCTCGGTCGTGCACGGCGAGCTGCTGGCGCTGCGGCCGTTCGGCTCGTACAACGGCCTGATCGCCCGCGCCGCCGCGAGGATCGTGCTGATCGCGGAGGGCCTCGACCCGAAGTCGATCTGCCCGGCCGAGGTGGGGCTCGTGGAACTGGGGACGGACGCCTACCGGCGGGCCCTGGCCGGCTACCTGGCGGGGACGCCGGAGGGGCTGGCGGCCTGGATCGGCCACTGCGGGCGGGCGCTGCGGCTCGGGGTCCGGGAGAGCACGGCGGTCTGCGAGGCGATGCAGCGCGGCATGGTCTGAGCGAGCGGGGTGCGGGCTGGCCCCCGGTCGGTGCGCGGACGAGTCGCGGGCGGGCCCAGGGGTGGGCTCCGGGCGGCCTCCGGGGACAAGGATGCGGCGGCACCTGTTACCGGGTGCCGCCGCTGGCACAGATGCCGGGTGACCATGCATGCACCGGAAAGTGCCGATCAGACGGGGATCCTGCCCGTTCGTCTGGTGCGGCGGCCCGACAGCGGGTCGGCTGCATGTGGGTGCTCGGTTATCTGTGCACACGGTCCGTGGGGCCTGAACTGCGTTGTCGGTTTGACCTCTTAGGTCCTGACCGGGTCTCGCGGGCCGTGATTCCTTTGTATCGCGTTTCGGGCGAAAGGGGAACCCGAAATGAGAAGTCTTCGACTTTTGCCCGTTTTGTCCAAGGCGTGCCGGGCCGATGCCGCCCCGGTCGGGGCCCCGCCCGGTCAGGTCGAGGGGCGGTGCCGCCGACGGGTCGCGTACCAGACGGCGCCGGCTGTCAGGACCGCCGCGCCGACCGCCACCGCCGTCAGCACCGAGCGGCTCGGCGCCGAGAACTCCGGGAGCCGTCGCCGGAGTTCCACCGGCCGGTCGAAGACCAGCACCGGCCACTCCCGCGCCAGCGCCTCCTTGCGCAGCGCCCGGTCGGGGTTGACCGCCGACGGGTGGCCGACGGCCTCCAGCAGGGGCAGGTCCGTCGACGAGTCGCTGTAGGCGTAGCACTCGGCCAGGTCGTAGCCCTCGACCTCGGCCAACTCCCGGATGGCGGCGGCCTTGTTCTCGGCGTAGGCGTAGTACTCGATCTCGCCGGTGTAGCAGCCGTCCTCGATCTGCAGCCTGGTGGCGATCACGTGGTCCGCACCGAGCAGCGCGCCGATCGGCTCGACCACCTCGGAGCCGGAGCTGCTGACGATGACCACGTCCCGGCCGGCCGCGTGGTGCTGCTCGATGAGCGAGGCGGCCTCGTCGTAGATGATCGGATCGATCAGGTTGTGCAGGGTCTCGGCGACGATCTCGCGGACCTGCTGCACGTTCCAGCCCCGGGTCAGCGCGGAGAGGTACTGCCGCATCTTCTCCATCTGGTCGTGGTCCGCGCCGCCCACCAGAAAGACGAACTGGGCGTACGCACTTCGCAGGACGGCCCGACGGTTGATCAGGCCGCCCTGGTAGAACGGACGGCTGAACGCCAGGGCGCTCGACTTGGCGATGATCGTCTTGTCCAGGTCGAAGAAGGCGGCGGTCCGCGGGCCGGCCGGGCGCGGGCGCGCGGCCGCCGGACGGGTCGCGGACGGGCCGGAGCCGGTCGCTCCGGGCCGCGCGCCGGTCACGGCCGTCCCGTCGGACCCGGGGGCCCCATCGGTTCCGGCGGCGGCTGCGGCGGCTGCGGCGGTGGAGTCCGGGGACTCGTCGGCGTACTCGTCGGCGTTCTCGGTGGTGTCCACGGGAACCGAGGATAGAGGGCTCCGCAAAACTGCCCGCCATTCGGCGTACTCGTGGGCGTGCGGGTTTGTGTTTCTGGCCGCTCGGGTACACCATGGAAGTCACGGATCGTTCGCGACCGTGCTAACCCGGTCCGGCTCCTCCCCCCCGAGTCGGGCCGTGGATAGACGACCCCCGCTCTCCCCCCCGGCGGGGGTCGTCGCACGTCCGGAGCCATTTTCGGGGCTCGGACGGCCGGCCCGGCGGATCCGCCGGTTGATCCGGGCGATCTCTACAGGGGGTGTCGGTCCGCCCGACTGTCTCGACGTTTTCGTCACTCTCCGTAGAGCTTTGGTCATGTCCGGCTCCGGAGCCACCGCCCCTGGAATGAGCCTCGGACCTGCTCCGGGGAGCACCTGGTGCGTGCGTCGCTATCCCGCTCCGCCAGGTATGGCGGTTCATCTCCGTGAGCCCGATTAGTCAATTCTTTGTCCAATAGCCCCCCGTCCGGGTGAACGTTTTCCTCCACAGCCCCCGAGTTGTCCACAGGGAATCGGAACCCGGAGGACGGAATCGGGATCACCGTCCAACGTGATGCCCGGCAGCGGTTGCCGGGCCCGATCCCAGGGGCCCTCGGCCGACTGCCGGACCTTTCGTAGGTGTGCCCGGCCGCCTTGCGCGGCCGGGCACCGGGACAGGGGAGCCGCCATGTCGAAGCCCATCACCGACCACGCCGCCACCGGCGGGCCGGAGCCCGCCCGGCCGCTCGTTCTCACCGGGAACGACGCCCTGGCCGAGCACCTGCTGCGGCTCTGCGCGGCGGCCGGCACCGACCCGAGGCTGATCCGGGGCGCGCCGCCGCGCGAGCTCTGGGAGGAGGCCTCGCTGGTCCTGGTCGGCGACGACCGGGCCGGGCACTGCGCCGCGATGCCCCGCAGACCGGGGGTGCTCCTGCTCGGGCTGGACCTCGACGACGCGGGCGTCTGGGTCAGGGCCGTCCAACTCGGCGCGGAGCACGTGCTGTTCCTGCCGGACGCGGAGACCTGGCTGCTCGACCGGATCGCCGACGCCGTCGAGGGCGTCGGCCCGCCCGCCCGCACCGTCGCCGTCCTCGGCGGCCGGGGCGGTGCGGGTGCCTCCACCCTGGCCTGCGCGCTCGCGGTCACCGCCGCGCGCCGGGGCCTGCGCACCGTCCTCGTCGACGGCGACCCGCTCGGCGGCGGGCTCGACATCCTGCTCGGCGGCGAGACAGCGGCGGGCCTGCGCTGGCCGGACCTCGCCGGTTCCCGGGGCCGGGTCAGCGGTCCCGAGCTGGCCCGGGCGCTGCCCGCGCTCAAGCGGCTCGGCACGCTGGCCTGTCTGTCCTGGGACCGCGGCGACACCCCGGCGGTGCCGCCCGAGGCCATGCGCAGCGTCCTCGCCGCCGCGCGCCGGGGCGGCGGCCTGGTGGTGGTCGACGTGCCCCGGCGGTTGGACCCGGCGGCCGGGCAGGCGCTGGAGCAGTCCGACACGGCGCTGCTGGTGGTGCCGGCCGAGCTGAGGGCGGTGGCGGCCGCCGACCGGGTGGCCTCGTCCGTGCGGATGCGGCTCGACGACGTGCGGGTGGTGGTGCGCCCGCCGGGGCCGTTCGGGCTCCCCGCGCACCGGATCGCCCGGGGGCTGCGGATGCAGCTCGCCGGGGTGCTGGATCCGGAGCCGGGCCTGGCCGTCGACCTCGAACAGGGGGTGCCGCCCGGTATCCGCGAGGGCGGGCCGCTCGCCAGGTTCTGCGGGGCCTTCCTCGACGAGGTGCTGCCGACGGTGCCGGCGGTCGAGGGGGGTGTGTACTGATGGTGCGGCTGCGGAGGGTGGGCGGTGCCGGGGATCCCGGCACCGGTCGGCCGGGCGCCGACGGGGCCGGTGGAGCGGCGCCGTCGGGCGGGTACCGGTCGGCGCACGGAGGTGACGGGCCGGGCGAGCGGCGGGTGCTGCGGGGCCTGCCCGGCCCCGGGAGCGGCCCGGCGGCGCGGCCGGGGCCGGAACCGAACCCCTACGGGCGGACGGCGCGGGAGGAGCGTGCCGCCGCGCTGGTGGACGCCGTCCGCCTGCGGTTGGCCGAGTCCGGGGCCGTGCCGACCGCCGGTTCGGTGGCGACCGCCCTGCGGGCCGCCCGGCCACCGCTCGGTGGTGACGACGTCCTCGACACCGTGCGCTCGCTGTGTGCCGAACTGGTGGGTGCGGGCCCGCTGGAGCGGCTGCTGGCGGCGCCCGATGTCACGGACGTCCTGGTCAACGGGCCGGACGAGATCTGGTTCGACCGGGGCGGCGGCCTGCGCCGGGCCACCGGCGTCCGGTTCGCCGACGCCGAGGCGGTGCGGCGGCTGGCCCACCGGCTCGCCACGGCGGCCGGGCGGCGGCTCGACGACGCCCGGCCCTGGGTGGACGCCCGGCTGCCGGACGGCACGCGACTGCACGCCGTCCTGCCGCCGATCGCCGCCGGGTGCACCCACATCTCACTGCGGGTGTGCCGCTCCCGGCCCTTCACCGTCGACGAGTTGGTGGCGGGCGGGGCACTCCCGCCGCGCGGCGGCGAGCTGCTGGCCGCCGTCGTGCGGGCCCGGCTCTCGCTGCTGGTGAGCGGGGGGACCGGCACCGGGAAGACCACACTCCTCGCGGCGTTGCTCGGCCTGGTCGGTCCGGAGGAGCGGATCGTCGTCGCCGAGGACTCCGCCGAACTCCTCCCCGACCACCCGCACGTGGTGCGGCTCCAGGCCAGGCCGCCCAATCAGGAGGGGTTGGGCGAGCTGACCCTGCGGGACCTCGTCCGCCAGGCGCTGCGGATGCGCCCCGACCGGCTGGTGATCGGCGAGGTGCGCGGGGCCGAGGTGGCCGACCTGCTGGCCGCCCTCAACACCGGCCACGAGGGCGGCACCGGGACGGTCCACGCCAACACGGCGGCGGACGTACCGGTCCGACTGGAGGCGCTCGGCTCGCTGGCCGGGATGGACCGGCCGGCCCTGCACAGCCAACTCCGGGCGGCCCTCGACCTGGTGGTGCACCTGGTGCGGGAACCGGGCACCGGGAGGCGCCGGGTGGCCGAGATCCACACCCTGGGCGGCGACCGGCACGGGCTGGCCGTCACCACGCCCGCCGTGACGTTCACGGCGGACGGCGGCACGGTGGCGGGGCCCGGCTGGTCCCGGCTCGGCCGGCTGCTCGCCGCCCGTGGGGTCGTCCTCGCGGACGGGCCGCCGTGACGGCGGGCCCGGTGGAGGGGGTGTTCCTGCTGATGCTGTGCGGCTGCGCGGTGGGTGCGCTGCTGCTCCTCGGGCCGGGGAGCAGATGGAGGGGCAGACGGAGGACGGGTGGTGGTCGCGGTCGGTGTCGCAGTCGGCCTGTCGGCCGGTGTGGTGGTTGGTGTGGTGGTTGGTGTGGTGGTCGGGACGAGGAGGGAGGCAAAGGCCTTGGAGCTGTACGGGGTTGTGCTGGGGTGCTGGCTGGTGCTGGCCGTAGTCGCGGTGGCGGGGTGGTGCCGGCTGCAGGGGCAGTTGGCGGGTGCTCGTCGGGCCGGTGCGGTGCTGACCGGGGCCGCGGGCGGCTCCGGCGGGAGTGGGAGCGGGAGCGGCGCCGAGGGCGAGGGCGAGGGCGAGGGCCGTGCGAGGGCGCGACCGGTGGCAGCGGTCGTGCGGTGGTCGGGCGGTCCCTGGCGGGCTGTTCGGCGGGCGCCGGAACTGCTGCTCGTTCCCGGCGGGTTGGCGGTGGGGTGGGCGACGGCGTCGCCCGTCCCGGTGCTGGCGGCGCTCCCTGCCGTCCTGCCGGCACGCAGGTGGCGGTCGCGCCGCGCCGCGGCGGCCGAGGCACGGTACCGGTCGGCCGCCGTGGTGGAGCTGTGCGCCGGACTGGCGGGTGAGTTGCGCGGCGGGGCGACACCCGAGCAGGCGCTCCACCTGGTGACCACCAGGATCGCGGCCGACCGGTCGGTGCTGGAGCGGATCGGTGCCGAGCCGGTCGCCCGGCTCGCCGCCGGCCGGTACGGCGCGGACGTGCCCGCGGCGTTCCGGCTGCTCGCCGAACGGCCGGGCGGGAGCGGGGCGGCGGCGGTGGCCGCCTGCTGGGAGGTCGCCTCCGCCGGTGGTTCGGGCCTGGCGGCCGGGCTGGACGGGGTGGCCGAGGCGCTGCGCGTCGAGCGGGCGCTGGCGGAGGAGATCGCCGCCGAACTCGCGGCGCCGCGCACCACCATCGCGGTCCTGGCGGCCCTGCCGCTGGCGGGGCTGCTGCTCGGCGCGGCACTCGGCGCCCGGCCGCTGGAGGTGCTGCTCCACACGCCCGCCGGGCTGGCCTCCCTGGCGGTGGGCGCGGCCATGGAGGGGCTGGGCCTGGTCTGGACGGCCCGCATCGTCCAAGCGGCCGCCGACGGTGAGCTGGGGGCCGCCCCGGGCGATGAGCCCGGTCATGAGTCGGGCCGGGCACTGGGTCGGGCGTCGGGCTGGAGCGGCGTCGACGGGCCCGAGGAGTGGCGCTGCGGGATCACCCGCACCCGGGCCCGCACCCGGTCCGGCCCTGCGCGGCCGAGCGGGGCGTTCAGGCGGGAGGTACTGCCGTGGTGACCCGGGTGGTGGGGCGGGCGTGCGTGGTGGCGCCGGGCCCCGTGACGGCCCGAGAGGGCGGCCGCAGTGATGGGCGCAGGGGTGGGCGCGCAGGAGGGAGTCGAGTGGGAGGAGGGAGACGGATGGAGTGGGTGGCCGAGCGTGCGGCGCCGTTGGTGTGTGTTGTGGCGGTGCTGGCGGGAGCGACGGCCGGAGCCCGGGCCCGGCGCCGGTGGTGTGCGCGTCGGAGGGCGGCCGCCCTGCTGGGTGACGAGGAGCGGTCGCGCCGAGGGCGCGCCGGCGGGAGGACGCTGCGGCGCCGGCCGACGGCACGGGGGAGTCCGGCCCTGCCGGGGTGGGTCCGGCGGGCGGCGACGGCGCTGGGCGCCGGGTTCGGAGCGGCGGTCTTCCTCGGCGGCACGGCGGGTCTGGTGACGGGCGGACTGCTGGCGGCCGGGTTGCACCGGTGGCTGCCCCGGGCGAAGTCACCGGCGGAGCGGCGGGCCGAACTTGACGAGGCACGACTGCTGCGGCAGTTGCCGCTCACCGCCGAACTTCTGGCGGCCTGCCTCGGTTCGGCCGCCTCGCCAGCGGCGGCCGTCGCGGCGGTGGGCGGGAGCGTCGGTGCCCCGATGGGGCCCCGGCTGCTGTCCACGGCGAACGAACTCGCCCTGGGATCACCCCCGGAGCTCTGCTGGCACCGGCTCGGGGAGGAGCACCCGCCGCTGGCGCCGCTGGCCCGGTGCCTGGTCCGGACGAGCCTGAGCGGAGCCCCGGCGGCAACGGCGCTCGCCGGGCTGGCGAGCGGCCAACGGGCCGAGGCCGTCCGGGCGGCGCACGCCCGGGTCCGGCGGGCGGGAGTGCTCGCGACAGCACCGCTCGGGCTGTGCTTCCTCCCGGCGTTCGTCCTGATCGGTGTCGCCCCGGTGGTGGTGGGGCTCACCACGCGTTTCTCGCAGTCGATGTGACGCATCGACCGTGTGCCGGACGGTCTGTCGATCGGTCGGCGCGGCCGCCCGTGCGGCGCTCTCTTGTCGGATTCGAAGCAAGGAGGAAACTCATGGACGTGGCGATCGGTCCCGTGGTCGTGGCGGGCGCGGGGAGGAAGACGGCGGGCGTCGGCCCGGGCATGGGGCGCCCGCCCGGGAGGCCGGTGGTTCGGAACCGGCACTCGGCCCGGATCGTGGTCCGGCTCATGGTCCGGCGTGCGGTTCGGCGTCGGGGCCGGATCGGGCTCGGCCGTCCGGACGCGGGAATGACCACGTCGGAGTACGCGGTCGGCACGCTCGGGGCGTGCGCCGTGGCGGCCGCGCTCTACAAGGTGGCGACCAGTGCGGCGGTGATGGACGCGCTGCACGCCGCCCTGGACCGGGCGCTCCATGCGACCTGACCCGTCGTCGGGGCCGCCCGTGGAGCCCAGGCCGCCCAGGCCGCCGAGGTGGACGAGGTGGACGAGGGGGCGACGGCGCGGCGATGCCGGGTTCGTCACCGCCGAGACCGCCGTCGCGCTGCCGGTGCTGGTGCTGCTGGCCGCGCTGCTGGTCTGGGCCGTCCTCGCGGCAGCCGCCCAACTCCGCTGTGTCGACGCGGCACGAGTGGGAGCCAGGGCGGCCGCGCGTGGGGAGGCCGACGCCGCCGGGGTGGCGCGGGCGGCCGCGCCACCCGGGGCGGCGGTCCTGGTCGACCTGGCGCCCGACACCGTCCGGGTCACCGTGGACGCGCCGTACGGGGCGCCGGGGCGGTTCGCGGAGGTGCTCGCGGTGCGGGTGAGTGCCACGGCGGTCGCGGCCAGGGAGGACACCCTGCAAGGAGCGGAGGGAGGTGGTGGTCCGTGGCCGGGGTGAGGGCTCGTGGGCGGCGGTCGGACACCGGCTCGGCGACGGTCTGGCTGCTGGCGGGTGTCCTGCTCGGCTGTGTGGCGTTCACCGCCGCGCTCTCATTGGGCGTGGTGGTCGGGGCCCGCCACCGCGCGGAGTCCGCCGCGGACCTGGCCGCGCTGGCGGCGGCCGACCGGCTGCTGGTGGACGCGGACGGAGGCTGCGCCCGGGCGAGGGCCGTGGCGGCGGCGCAGGCGGCCGCCGTGGTCTCCTGCGCGACCGACCTCCCGGCGGACGCCGTGGAGGTGGTGGCGGAGGTGCCGGTCACGGGGCTGCCGGTGCGGCTGCCGGTCGGTCCGGCGCGGGCCCGGGCCCGCGCCGGACCGCTTCGGGCCGCGGTCCCGCCGACGGACGAGGATGCGCGGGTTGCCCTGGGCGAGGCCGGTCCGGCTGGAGGCGGCCCGTGAGCCCCCGGGCGGGTGCCCGCCCGTCGGACCGGTCGCGGTGGGTCGATCGGCCGGTCAGTCGGCCGGTCGGTCTTCCGGCCGGTCGGTGGATCCGCCGGCCTCCTCGGCCTCCTCGGCTGCCTCGGCCGTCCCAGCGGTTTCCGGGTCCACCTTCTCGACCTCCGCATCCCCCGCCGCCGTCCCCGCCGCACTGGGAGCGCCGGCGAGCAGGATGTCCAGCAGCCGGACGGCGGCCGCCTTGTCGAGCGGGTCGTTCCCGTTGCCGCACTTGGGCGACTGGACGCAGGACGGGCAGCCGCGCTCGCACTCGCAGGCGGCGATCGCCTCCCGGGTGGCGGTCAGCCACTGCACGGCCCGCCGGAAGCCGCGTTCGGCGAAGCCGGCCCCACCGGGGTGGCCGTCGTAGACGAAGACGGTGGGCAGCCCGGTGTCGGGGTGCAGCGGCACCGAGACACCGCCGATGTCCCAGCGGTCGCAGGTGGCGAAGAGCGGGAGCAGGCCGATCGAGGCGTGCTCGGCGGCATGGGCGGCGCCGGGCAGTTGGTCGGGCGGGATATCCGCGTCGATCAGCTGGTCCTCGGTGACGGACCACCAGACGGCCCGGGTGCGCAGGGTGCGGGGTGGCAGGTCGAGCTTGCTCTCGCCCATGATCTCCCCGGTGGAGATCCGCTTGCGGAGGTAGCCGACCACCTGGTTGACCACCTCCACCGAACCGAAGCAGAGCCGGCCCTCGCCCCAGTCGACGGTGGTGTCGGTGGAGAGGACGGAGATGGAGGTGATGTCCCTGGCGGAGGTCGTGTAGGGCGGGTCGGCGGGCTCGACCAGGGCGACCGAGTTCTCCAGGTCGAAGTCCCGGACGAGGTAGGTACGGCCCCGGTGGAGGTGGACGGCCCCGGTGTGCACGGTGGTGTGGGCGGCGGAGGCGTCCACGGTGCCGAGCAGTCGGCCGGTCGGCGCCTCGACGATCTGCACCGGGCTGCCGCCGCTGCCTCGCAGGTCGACGGCGTCGGCGGCCCGCTCGCGGCGGGTCCAGTACCAGGCCTCGCCGCGCCGGCGGAGCAGCCCGCGGCGCTCCAGGACCGGGAGCAGCGGAGCGGCCGAGGGGCCGAACAGCTCCAGGTCGCTGTCGGTGAGCGGCAGCTCGGCGGCGGCGGCGCACAGGTGCGGGGCGAGTACGTGCGGGTTGTCCGGGTCGAGCACGGTGGCCTCGACCGGGGTGGCGAACAGCGCCTCCGGGTGGTGCACCAGATAGGTGTCCAGCGGGTCGTCCCGGGCGATCAGGACGGCGAGCGCGCCCTGGGCCTCCCGTCCGGCCCGGCCGGCCTGCTGCCAGAGCGAGGCCCGGGTGCCCGGGTATCCGGCCATCAGGACGGCGTCCAGACCGGAGATGTCGACCCCGAGTTCGAGGGCGGAGGTGGAGGCGAGGCCGAGCAGCCGGCCGGAGTGCAGGTCGCGTTCCAGGGTCCGGCGCTCGTCGGCGAGGTAGCCGCCGCGGTAGGCGGCGACCCGGTCGGCGAGCGGGCGGCCCAGCTGGTCCTGGGCCTGGAGTGCGACGAGTTCGGCGGCCCGCCGGGAGCGGACGAAGACAACGGTGCGGGTCTCCCGCTCGACCAGGTCGGTGAGCAGGTGGGCGGCCTCGGCGGTGGCGGTCCGGCGGACCGGCGCACCCTGCTCGCCGACGTTCTCGGTGAGGGGCGGTTCCCACAGCCCGAAGACCATCGGGCCGCGCGGGGAGGCGTCGTCGGTGACCGCGGCGGCGGGCAGGCCGGTCAGCCGGCGGGCGGTGACGGCCGGGTCGGCGGTGGTGGCGGAGGCGAGCAGGAAGACGGGAGAGGAGCCGTAGCGGGCACAGATCCGCCGCAGCCGGCGCAGCACCTGGGCCACGTGCGAGCCGAACACGCCGCGGTAGCTGTGGCACTCGTCGATCACGACGTAGCGAAGCGTCTTGAGGAAGGAGGACCAGCGGGCGTGCGCGGGCAGGATGCCCCGGTGCAGCATGTCCGGATTGGTGAGGACGTAGGAGGCGTACTGGCGGACCCACTCGCGTTCCTCGGGCGGGGTGTCGCCGTCGTAGAGGGCGGCCCGGACGCGGGGCGGGGCGAGTTCCGCGGCCCGGCGGCGCTGGTCGGCGGCGAGTGCCTTGGTGGGGGCGAGGTAGAGCGCGGTCGCGCCCCGGCCGTTGCGTGCCTCGGTGCCGTCCAGCAGGTCGGACAGCACCGGCGCCAGGTAGCCGAGCGACTTGCCCGAGGCGGTTCCTGTGGCGATCACCACAGATTGACCGGATTTGGCCAGATTCATTGCCTCCGCCTGGTGGGCCCAGGGCTGCCGGACTCCCATGTCCTGGGCGGCCGAGGCGATCTCGGGCCGGATCCAGTCGGGCCACGGCGCATAACGGGCGGGCCGGGCGGGAAGGTGCTCCGTATGGGTGAGCCGGTCCGCCCGCCCCCGGGCGGTGGACAGGGTCATGAGCAGTGCCTCGGGCAGGCTGTGACGCGGCGGCATGAGGACCCAGTGTGTCACCGGCGTGACGGAGAATCGTCCTAAGCCATCGTGCGGTCATGGTCGCAGGTGGTTGAATGTGGCCCTGACGGCCGTACGGCCGGGGGTCGCAGCGCCGAGGCTTGCCACGCATTCGCTGGGTGTGCCCGGGGTTCGCGACCATGCGGTGACGGCCGTCCGGCCGAGGATCGCAATGACGTAGCAAGGCAAGGTGCTGGAGGTTCCGTGGACCTGTCCCTGTCGACCCGTACAGTCGGCGACCGCACGGTCGTCGAGGTTGGCGGCGAGATCGATGTGTACACCGCCCCCAAGCTGCGCGAGCAGCTGGTCGAGCTCGTCAACGACGGCAGCTACCACCTCGTCGTCGACATGGAGGGCGTGGACTTCCTGGACTCCACCGGCCTCGGTGTGCTGGTGGGCGGGCTGAAGCGGGTGCGTGCCCACGAGGGCTCGCTGCGCCTGGTGTGCAACCAGGAGCGCATTCTGAAGATCTTCCGGATCACCGGTCTGACCAAGGTGTTCCCGATCCACACCTCGGTCGAGGACGCGGTCCAGGCGACCGACTGATCAGTCGACCCGATCGACCGGACCGGGCCGGTCCTCCGTGACCGGCCCGTCCGATCCTCATGCGTCCGGGCGCCGGGGCCGCGTGGCCCCGGTCCGTCCGGTCGTCCCCGGGTCGGCTGTTGCCGGCCCGCAGCGACCGGGGCCGTATGTCCGGCCTCGGTCGGAACACCCCGAGGGGGAAGAGATGGCAACCGTCGAACTTCGATTCAGCGCGCTTCCCGAGCACGTGCGGACGGCCCGGCTGGTGGCCGCGGCAGTGGCCAGACGGGCGGGGGTCGACGAGTCGGTGCTCGACGAGGTGCGCCTCGCCGTCGGCGAGGCGTGCTCGCGCGCGGTCGGCCTGCACCGTCGCGGTGGCGTGACCGGCGCGGTGCGCGTCGCGCTGGTCGACCAGGAGAAGCGTTTCCTCATCGAGGTCGAGGACGAAGCGGGCCTCGACACCGTCCCGACCACCGCGGCGGACGGCGGCGACCCGGACGAGGACACCCTGGGCCTCGCTGTGCTCACCGGCCTGGTCGAGGACCTGGAGGTCACCAGCGGCGCCGGCGGCGGTCTGATCCGGATGAGCTGGCCGGTCTCGGCGGACGCGCTCGCCGTCTGAGCGCGACGGGCGGGTGCCCGGCGGACGGGTGAGCGGACCGGAGCGGAAGAGCGGGTCCGAACGGGAATCGGGGGTCGAGCGGCGGCCGTGTAGGTTCGCAGTTCGACGACCGAAACCGAAAGGGCTCTCCCGGTGAACAAGCGACTGCTGGCCGTACCCGCGCTCGGGGCGCTGCTCGCGTTCGGCGCCGTCGGCTGCGGCGACGACAACAGCAAGCAGCTGGAGTCCTGGGCGGCGAACGTGTGCGGCGCGGCCAAGGACCCGATCGCCCAGGCGCAGACCGCTCTGGCGGACACCGGCCAGGTGAAGACCGGCGAGGCCCCGGCCGACCTCCAGAAGCGCCTCTCGGCGGACATCGGCCGACTGGCGAAGACCAACCAGGACATCGCCGCCGCCATCGACGGCGCCGGTGCGCCCAAGGTCGACGACGGCGCGAGCCTGCAGAAGGACACCGTCACCGAGCTCACCAAGGCGGCCGACGGCTACCTGGAGGTCCAGAAGAAGCTGGACGCGCTCCCCAACGCCGACCAGGCGAAGTTCGCCGACGGGCTGCGAAGCGTGGCCGACCAAGTGCAGCAGCTGGCCTCGCTCTCCACCCAGGCGCAGGGCAAGCTCCAGCGCGGTGACCTGGGTTCGGCGATGGCCAAGCAGGAGGGGTGCAAGCCGGGTTCGGCCGCGGCCGCTCCGACGTCTCCGGCGACCGGCGGAGCGTCGGACGGGGCCACGGGCGCACCTGCGGACGGGACGGCGGGCGGTGCGAGCCCGGCGGCGACCGATGCCCCCGGTACCCAGGCGCCGTCGACTCCGGCGCCCACCGTCTCGGCGAGCTGATCCCGCTTCGACCCACCGGCTTCCGCACGACCGTCCGGTCCCGACGGGCCCGCCCGACCCACCCCCCTCGGCCATCGGCCGAGGGGGCGGTTGTGCTGGGGACGGCGGTGTTGGGGGAGTAGGTGTTGGGGACGGGACAGCCGGGCGGGCGGGGGACAATGGCGGGGGGATCAGTAGCCCCGTTCTCGACCCGACCCGCCTCGCCAAACTGCGCGAGGCGCTGCTCGCCGCCTCGTACACCGCCGACGGCTGCCTGGACCTGCTCGGGCCCACCGGGTACGCGGCGCTGGCCCGCAGTGAGGCGGTGCCCGCGCTGCGGGCGACCCGCGGCGGCAGCCCGCTGGAGACGCTGGTGCGGCTCTTCCTGCTGCAGCAGCCCGTGCCCTACCGGGCGGCCGCCGCCGCGCTGCCGGTGGAGGACTGCCTGGCCGACGGCTGGCTGCGCCCGGACGGTGACTCGGTGCGCGCCACCGTGGATGTCCGGCCCTATGCGAACGAGGTGTCCGGGCTGCCGAGTTCGGACGCCTGGGTGGTCTCCGACCTGGGCTGTGCGGTCGGCGGAGCGGGTGGGATCGGCTCCGGGGAGACCGCGCACGGCGTGGCCCGCAAGGACCTCGTGCTCGGGGTGGGCGGCGCGTCCACCACCCTGGCCAACATCACGGTGCGCCGACCGGTCCGCTCGGTGCTGGACCTCGGTTCCGGCTCGGGCGTGCAGGCGCTGCACGCCGCCCGGCACGCCCAGCGGGTGACCGCCACCGACCTCAACGAGCGGGCACTGCGCTTCACCGAGCTGACCCTGGCGCTGTCCGGTTTCGACAATACGGAGACCGTCGCCGGCAGCCTCTTCGAGCCGGTGGGGGAGCGGCGGTTCGACCTGATCGTCTCCAATCCGCCGTTCGTGATCTCGCCGGGTGGGCGGTTCACCTACCGGGACGGCGGGATGGCCGGCGACGACCTGTGCCGCAGCCTGGTCCGCTCGGCCGCCGACCACCTGGAGCCGGGCGGGCACTGCCAGCTGCTGGCCAACTGGCAGCACGTCAAGGGCGAGGACTGGCAGGACCGGCTGGCCGGCTGGGTGGCCGGGACCGGGCTGGACGCCTGGATCGTCCAGCGCGAGGTGCAGGACGTGGCCCAGTACGCGGAGCTGTGGCTGCGCGACGGCGGTGACCACCGCGGCGCCGGCGGCGATTACCAGGCCCGGTACGGGGAGTGGCTGGACGCCTTCGAGGCCGGCCGGGTCGAAGGCATCGGATTTGGCTGGATCACCCTGCGTGCGGGCGGTGCCGAGCGTCCGACCGTCCGGGTGGAGGAGTGGCCGCACCCGGTCGAGCAGCCGCTCGGCCCGCACATCGAGGAGTGGTTCGACCGGCAGGACTTCCTGCGTACCCACGACGACGCGGGCCTGCTGGCGGCGCGGTACGTGCTGGCCGACGAGGTGGTCCAGGAGCAGGTGGGTGCCCCGGGGGCGGAGGACCCGGAGCACGTGGTCCTGCGCCACAACCGCGGGATGCGGCGTGCCACCAAGGTGGACACGGTGGGCGCGGGCTTCGTCGGGGTGTGCGACGGGACGCTGTCGGCGGGCGAGATCGTCGACGCGATCGCGCAACTGCTGGGCGAGGACCGGGTGGTGCTGCGCGACCGGGTGCCGGAGTCGCTGCGGCTGCTCACCGAGCAGGGGTTCATCCAGCCCGCGTCCTGACCGCGGGCACCCAGGACGGGACGGGACGGACGCGAAGGACGGGGACGGACGGGGACGGACGGGACGCGCCCGGGCCCGGGCGTCGGCATGCCCCGACGCCCGGTCCTCGGCGTTCGCCGACGGCACCCGGTTCACCCCACTGTTTCCCCTGGTTCGCCGGGCGGTCGCCGAACATCTCCCCCTCGTTCGTCCAGGACTGTGAGGCTCTGTCCACAGGCTGTGGACAGGACTGGGGGCGGCCGGGGTGGAAACGACGACGGCGACGGCGGGTGGCGTGATACTCGCCCTCTTCGGCGGCGCACTCCTGCTCTGGTGCGCCGCCGAAGCGCGCTTGCGCCACCGGATCCGGCGCCGGGGACTGCCGGCCGTCGCCACCGTGGTCCCCGAGTCCGACGTCCACGGGGCGCTCGACAGCGCGCCCCTGCTCTCCTTCGCCACCCGCCCGGTCCCGGCCGGCCGGACCGGGGGCGCGCCGGGCGTCGAGGCCGGCGAGCTGGTGCTGACCCGGCCCCGGGGCCACACCCCGCTGCGCCGCCCGGCCCACCTGGTACCGGGCGGTTCGGTACGTATCGCCTACGATCCGCACCGCCCCGGCCACGCGGTGCTGGCGGCGGAGGAGGCCGGTCCCCGGCCGCTGGTCGCCGACCTGCTGTGGACGGCGCTCGGCCTCGGCTGCCTGGCCGCCGGAGCGGTCCTGCTCCTCGCCGCGGCCTAGCCGCCGGGCCCCGCGCCGCGACCGAGGCCCGGTCCCGGTCGCCGCCGCCTACCATCCACGGCGCCCGGGCGCACCCGTATTCCGTTGACAGATTTTGAAATCCGTCATTCCATCCTTCGAAACCCGCCGAAGCCCCCCTCCGCAGGGCGCGATCCGTCGTCGTCGGGTTACCGTTCGAGTGGCGTCGGTCGGCCTTGCCGGTGAAATCGCGGGAACCGTCCGTTTGACAAGGGTGGCCGGGGTACGGTCACACTCCGCTGGTGGGGTCGTCGTACAGCGGCAGCCCCGGGTCGGTGGAGGGGTCGGGCGGAGCGCAGCCCGTGCTGCCAGCGCCGACCAGCTCACATAACGACCGGGAGAGAAGAGCGAAGGTGTCCCCGAGCAGCGAGACCGCGCACGGACAGCGACTCGTCATTGTCGAGTCGCCGGCCAAGGCGAAGACGATCAAGGGCTACCTTGGCCCCGGCTACATCGTCGAGGCGAGCGTCGGGCACATTCGCGACCTCCCGAGCACGGCCGCCGAGGTCCCGGACAAGTACACCGGCGAGGTGCGCCGCCTCGGGGTGGACGTCGACCACGACTTCGCCCCGATCTACGTGGTGAACGCGGACAAGAAGTCCCAGGTCAGCAAGCTGAAGTCGCTCCTGGCGGAGTCCGACGAGCTCTTCCTCGCCACCGATGAGGACCGCGAGGGCGAGGCCATCGCGTGGCACCTCCAGCAGGTGCTCAAGCCCAAGGTGCCGGTGCACCGGATGGTGTTCCACGAGATCACCAAGGCCGCCATCCAGGAGGCCGTGGCCAACCCGCGCGAGCTGAACCAGCGTCTGGTCGACGCCCAGGAGACCCGCCGCATCCTCGACCGCCTGTACGGCTTCGAGGTCTCGCCGGTGCTCTGGAAGAAGGTCATGCCGAAGCTGTCGGCGGGCCGCGTGCAGTCCGTGGCGACCCGGCTGGTCGTCGAGCGCGAGCGGGAGCGGATCGCGTTCCGCTCGGCCTCGTACTGGGACCTGGTCGGCACCTTCGGCACCGGCCGCACCGCGGCCGACGCCGCCAACCCGGAGAACTTCGGCGCCCGGCTGTCCTCCGTCGACGGCAAGCGGATCGCCAGCGGCCGCGACTTCGGCCAGGACGGCCGGCTCAAGGCGGGCAGCGCCAACACCCTGCACCTGGACGAGCAGGCCGCCCGCGCGCTGGCCGCCGCCCTGGAGCAGACCGCGTTCTCGGTGCGCGGCGTCGAGTCCAAGCCGTACCGCCGCTCGCCGTACGCGCCGTTCCGCACCACCACGCTCCAGCAGGAGGCCAGCCGCAAGCTGGGCTTCGGTGCCAAGCGGACCATGCAGGTGGCCCAGAAGCTGTACGAGAACGGCTTCATCACCTACATGCGTACCGACTCCACCACGCTGTCGGAGACCGCGATCAACGCCGCCCGGACGCAGGTCACCCAGCTGTACGGCGCCGACTACCTGCCGGACGCGCCCCGCACCTACGCCTCCAAGGTGAAGAACGCCCAGGAGGCGCACGAGGCCGTCCGCCCGTCCGGCGACCGCTTCCGCACCCCGGCCGAGACCGGCCTGGCCGGCGACGACTTCAGGCTGTACGAGCTGATCTGGATGCGCACCGTCGCCTCCCAGATGAAGGACGCGGTCGGCCAGTCGGTCACCGTGAAGGTGGGCGGCCGGGCCGCCGACGGCCGGGACGCCGAGTTCTCCGCCTCCGGCAAGATCATCACCTTCCACGGCTTCCTCAAGGCCTACGTCGAGGGCGCCGACGACCCGAACGCCGAGCTGGACGACCGCGAGCGCCGGCTGCCGCAGGTCACCGAGGGCGACCCGCTGGCCGCCGAGCAGCTCACCGCCGAGGGCCACGCGACCAAGCCCCCGGCCCGCTACACCGAGGCCTCGCTGGTCAAGGAGCTGGAGGACCGGGAGATCGGCCGTCCCTCCACCTACGCCTCGATCATCGACACCATCATCGGCCGTCGGTACGTCTTCAAGAAGGGGACGGCGCTGGTGCCGTCGTTCCTCTCCTTCGCCGTGGTCAACCTGCTGGAGAAGCACTTCGGTCGGCTGGTCGACTACGACTTCACCGCGAGGATGGAGGACGACCTCGACCGGATCGCCGCCGGTGAGGCGAAGTCCGTGCCGTGGCTGAAGCGCTTCTACTTCGGCGAGGGCGCCGGCGAGGGCCTGATCGCGGGCGGCGCCGCCGAGGCCGGCAACGGCGACGGCGACCACCTCGGCGGTCTGAAGGAACTGGTCACCGACCTCGGCGCGATCGACGCCCGGGAGATCAGCTCGTTCCGGATCAGCGACGACATCACCCTGCGGGTCGGCCGCTACGGCCCCTACGTGGAGCGTGCCTCCGAGGTCGAGGGCGAGCCCGGCCAGCGCGCCGACATCCCGGACGAGCTGCCGCCGGACGAGCTGACCGTCGAGCTCGCCGAGGAGCTGCTGGCCAGGCCCAGCGGCGACTTCGAGCTCGGCCCGGACCCGGTTTCCGGCAACATGCTGGTCGCCAAGGACGGCCGCTACGGCCCGTACGTCACCGAGATCCTGCCCGAGGGCACCCCCAAGACGGGCAAGAACGCGGTCAAGCCGCGGACCGCCTCGCTGTTCAAGACGATGTCGCCGGACACCGTCACCCTGGACGAGGCGCTGAAGCTGCTCTCGCTGCCGCGCGTGGTCGGCGTCGACCAGGAGGGCGTGGAGATCACCGCGCAGAACGGCCGCTACGGCCCGTACCTCAAGCGCGGCACCGACTCCCGTTCGCTCACCGACGAGGAGCAGCTGTTCACGGTCACGCTGGAGGAGGCGCTGGCGATCTACGCCCAGCCCAAGCAGCGCGGCCGGGCCGCCGCCGCGCCGCCGCTCAAGGAGCTGGGCACCGACCCGGTCAGTGAGCGTCCGGTGGTGGTCAAGGACGGCCGGTTCGGCCCGTACGTGACCGACGGCGAGACCAATGCGACGCTCCGCAAGGACGACGAGGTCGAGACCATCACGCCCGAGCGCGGCTACGAGCTGCTCGCCGAGAAGCGGGCGCGCGGGCCGGTGAAGAAGACGGCGAAGAAGGCTCCGGCGAAGAAGGCCGCGGCCAAGAAGACCGCGACGAAGACCGCGGCCAAGAAGACCACGACGGCGGCCAAGACGGCGGCGAAGAAGACCACCACCGTGAAGAAGGCCGCCACCAAGACGGCGGCGGCCAAGACGGCGGCCACCAAGACCGCGGCGAGCAGCACCGCCGCGAGCAAGTCCACCGCCATCGACGAGGGCTGATCCCCGGTCGGTGGCACCCGGGCCCGCGTCCGCTCCGGCGGCGCGGGCCCGTCCCGTTCGCGGGCGGGGCGTGACAGGGGCGTACGCGGTCTGTCACAACCCGGTGGCGGCGCCCGTCCGGAGCCGTGCTCCCCTCTTTTGCGCCATGCCCCGACCGCTACGCTGACCGTATGACGAGCGAGGAGCAGCCCACCCCCAGCGCCGCGGCGGCCGGACCGGGCGGTACGCCGGACCTGCCCGAGGTCGCGCCTGCCGGGACCGCCGGCGAGCGGATCCGGGCGCTGCTGCGGCTGCGCCCCTACCGGCGCCTGTGGACCACCCAGCTGATCGGCGGCACCGCGGACCGGCTCGGCCTGCTGGTGCTGCTGATGCTCACCGTGGTCGCCGCCGTGCTCGGCCGGCAGTTCGGCGACCTGCCGCGCAGCCTCGCCTTCGCGGTCGCCGCCGTCCTCGCCACCCGGTTGGCCGCCACCGGGCTGGTCGGCGCCGCGCTGCTCGGTCCGGTGCACGGGCTGCTCACCGGGAAGCTCGACCGGCGCTGGACGCTGTTCGGCCCCGATGTGCTGCGGGTCGTGCTGATCGGCGTCGCCCCGTGGTGGATCGTCTGGCTGGGCTCCGGCCCCGAGCCCTCCGGCGCCGCGACCTGGGCGCTGCTCGCCACCGTGTTCCTGACCGGCGCCGCCGAGCGGGTCTGGGCGATCGCCAAGGCCGCGGCCGTCCCGGCCCTGCTGCCGCCCGTCGACCCTTACGCCCCGGCCGGCGAGCGGCGGCCGTCCGCCGCCAACCTGGCCACCGTCCGGACCCTGGACCACCGCACCGGGTGGGCCGCGCTGCCGCTCGGTGCCGGCGCGCTCGTCGTGCTCACCCTGCTGAACAACGTCTTCGCGGCGATCGGCTCGGACTGGCTGCGCGCCCACCAGACCACCTTCGCCGCCTTGGGCGCGGCCGCCCTGTTCGCCGTCTCGGCCGCCCGGGTGTACGTCCAGGAGCTGCCCGGCGGTCCCGTCCGGGTGCCGCCGTCCTCGCCGCTGCGGGGGCTGCGCGCCCCGACCGATGCCACCCCCGGCCCCGCCCTGGCCAAGGGCCGCACCGGCGCCGCCCCGTACTTCACCTTCGCGGTCTCCGCCGGGTACGCGACGATGGCCGGCGTTGCCGCGCTGGCCCTGCTGACCGCCGTCGAGCACCGCGCCGGGCCGATCGGCTACGGCCTGCTGGTGCTGGCCGCGACCGGCGTCCCCGCGCTGGGCATCCGGATCACCCGGGCCGTGCTGCCCACGCTCTCCCGCCGCCGGCTGCTCGCCCTGGCGCTGCTCACCGAGGGCATCGCGCTGGTCCTGGCCGGTCTGGTGCTGGACTTCGTGCTCCTGCTGCTGCTCACCGTGCTGGCCGCGCTGGCCGCCGGCGTGGTGATCTCCACCGGCCGCAGCCTGCTCGCCCTGGAGGTCGAGGAGGCCCGGCTGCCCAAGGTCACCGAGCACCTCTACGCGGTGCTGCGGGTCGTGGTCGGCACCGCGCTGGTCGGCCTGCCGCTGATCGCCGCCGCCTACGGGGACGTCCAGTACGGCGCCGTCGAGCCCGGCTCGTTCACCTTCATCCACGGCGGCGCGGCGCTGGCCGTCGGCACCGCCGGACTGCTCACCCTCGTCCTGGCGGCCGTCGTGCTGCTGCGCACCGACGACCGGCGCGGCACCGTGCCGTTCGGCCGGGACCTGGTCGACTCCGTGCGCGGTGCCACCGGTCCGGCCCCGCACCGGGCGGGCACCGGCTTCTTCATCGCCCTGGAGGGCGGCGACGGCGCCGGCAAGTCCACCCAGGCCCAAGCGCTCGCCGAGTGGATCCGGGGCAAGGGCCACGAGGTCGTGCTCACCCGTGAGCCCGGCGGCAGCCCGATCGGGCAGCGGCTGCGCAGCCTCGTCCTGGACGTCGGCAACACCGGCCTCTCGCACCGCGCCGAGGCGCTGATCTACGCGGCCGACCGGGCCGAGCACGTCGAGAACGTGATCCGCCCGGCGCTGGCCCGCGGCGCGGTGGTCATCACCGACCGGTACATGGACTCCTCGATCGCCTACCAGGGCGCGGGCCGCGACCTGGCCGCCACCGAGGTGGCCCGGATCTCCCGCTGGGCGACCGGCGGGCTGATGCCCGACCTGACCGTCGTCCTGGACGTCGACCCGACCCGGGCCCGGGAGCGGTTCACCGAGGCGCTGGACCGGCTGGAGTCCGAGCCGACCGAGTTCCACCAGCGGGTGCGCTCCGGCTTCCTGGCGCTCGCCGCCGCCGACCCGGCGCGCTACCTGGTCGTCGACGGCAGCCAGGCCCCCGGCCTGGTCACCACCTCCATCCGCCACCGGCTCGACCGCGAGCTGCCGCTCTCCGAGCAGGAGAAGGCCGCCCGCGCCGAGCAGGAGCGCAAGGCCGCCGAGGAGGCCCGGCGCCGGGCCGAGGAGGAGGCCCGCAAGCGCGCCGAGGAGGAGGCCGCCGAGCGCAAGCGCCAGGAGGTGCTGGCGCAGCTCAGGGCCGAGCAGGCGGAGAAGGAGCGGCTGGCGAAGGAGGAGGCCGAGCGGGTCGCCGCCGAGGCCGCGCGCAAGGCCGCCGAGGAAGCCCGCCTCCGGGCGGAGGAGGAAGCCCGCAAGCGGGCCGAGGAAGAGGCGAAGCGGCGGGCCGAGGAAGAGGCGCGCCGGGCCGTCGAGGAGGCCGAGCGCAAGCGGCTCGCCGAGGAGGCGGCCGCCCGGGCGGAGCTCCAGCGTCAGCGCGAGCTGGCCCGGGAGGAGCAGCGGCGTCGGGCGGAGGAGGCGCTGCAGCGGGCCGAGGAGGCCCGGCTGGCGCAGGCGGCCGCGCTGGCCGCTGCCGCTGCGGCGGCCGCCGAGGCGGCGGAGCGTGCGGAGCGCACGGGCCGGGGCGGGGACGTTCCGGGTGCCGCCGGGGCGGGCCCGGACGACGCGGTGACCACCGAGCTGCGGGTCGTGAAGGACTCCGGGCCGTCGGACCGGCGGGACGGCAGCGACTCGACCAGGGAGCTTCCGGTGCTGGGCGGGGGCGCCGTCGGGCGGCCCGGCGAGGCGGCGGATGTCGCGGACGTCGCGGAGACCGCGGTGCTGCCGGTCGTTCCGGCGGACGAGACGACGGTGCTGCCGCGGATCCCGGCGGACGAGACGACCGTGCTGCCGCGGATCCCGGCGGACGAGGCCGACCGGACTGCGGTGCTGCCGAGGATCGAGCCGGGGCGTCCCGGGGGACAGCTGCCGTCGGGGCAGGTTCCGTCAGGACCGGTTCCGTCAGGACCGGTTCCGTCAGGACCGGTTCCGTCAGGACCGGTGCCGTCGGGACAGGTTCCGCCGGGCGAGGTTCCGCCGGGCCTTTGGCGGGACGCCCGACCGGGCAGCGGACCCCGTCCGGCGTCGGCGGACCGTCCGGTGGACAGCACCCGCGAGCTGCCGGTGGTCGACCCGCAGCAGCCGCCCGCCGCCGAAGCGAGGCCCCGGCCGGACTGGGCGGAGGAGACCCCGCTCGACGACCTGCCGAGTCTCACCGACACCCTGCTCGGCACCCGCGAGGAGTGGTCCAGCTGGGGCCAGGGCGGTCAGTCCGCTCCGACGGGCCAGGCAGGCCAGGCCGGTCCGGGCACCGGTGACGGGCGGCGTGACGGTGGCCAGGACGACGGCAAGGGCAAGGGCCGGCGCTGGGGCCGTCGGAGCTGACCGGCCGGAACAGAGCGGGAACAGCCGGAACGCGGTAGGCCCGGCCCGGTGCCGGTAGTCCCGGTGCCGGTAGTCCCGGTGCCGGTGCCGGTGGGGCGGGTCCGGAGGCACCGGGCGACGTCGTACCGGGCACGTATGCTCGACGGCGGGAAGCGGGAGACGAAGGCCGGGCGGGTCCGTCCGGCGGCCTCCGGCTCCCGCCGTCGCCGCTGTGGGCGGGGCGGCAGGTCCGTACCGAGCGTGGGAGCAGCAGTGGCCGTCTGGGACGACCTGGTGGGCCAGGAGCGGGTGGTCGAGCAGCTGACCGGTGCCGCCCGGGCGGCCGGGGCGATCGTCGGCGCCGGGCGGGGCACTGAGCCGGTGTCCGGCGCGAACGCCTCGCTGATGACGCACGCGTGGCTGTTCACCGGACCTCCCGGGGCCGGCCAGACCACCGCCGCGCGGGCCTTCGCCGCCGCGCTCCAGTGCACCAGCCCCGACCTCGCGCTCGGCGGTACCCCCGGCTGCGGCTTCTGCGACGGCTGCCACACCGTTCTCGCGGGCAGCCACGCCGACGTGAAGTACGTCCGCACCGACGGCCTGTCCATCGGCGTCGGCGACATGCGCGACCTCGTGCTGCGCGCCTCCAGCTACCCCACCGGCGGCCGCTGGTCGGTGATCCTGGTCGACGCCGCCCACCGGCTCACCGAGGCCGCCGCCAACGCGCTGCTCAAGGGCGTGGAGGAGCCCTCCCCGCGCACCGTCTGGCTGCTCTGCGCCCCCTCCGTGCAGGACGTGCTGCCGACCATCCGCTCCCGCTGCCGGCTGCTGGTGCTGCGCACCCCGGCCGCCGAGGCGGTCGCCGACATGCTGGTGCGGCGCGACGGCGTCGATCCGCACACCGCCCGGCTGGCCGCGCTGGCCGGTCAGGGCGACATCGAGCGTTCGCGCCGGCTGGCCGTCGACGACCAGGCCCGGTCGCGGCGCACCGAGGTGCTGCGGATCCCGCTGGAGGTCGGCGACATCGGCGGCTGCCTGGCCGCCGCCCAGCGCCTGGTCGACACCGCCAAGGCCGATGCCGAGGCGCTCGCCGACACCCAGGACAGCAAGGAGACCGACGACCTCAAGGCCGTGTACGGCGCGGCCGAGGGCGGAAAGGCGCCGCGCGGCATGGCCGGCGCGGTCAAGGAACTCGAGAAGCGGCAGAAGAGCCGGGCCACCCGTACCCGCCGCGAGACCCTCGGCGTCGCCCTGCTGGACCTGCTCGGCTTCTACCGGGACGTGCTGGCGATCCAGCTCGGCTCGACCGGCACGCTCGCCAACGAGGACCAGCGGCAGGCGCTCGACCGGGTCGCCCAGGCCGGTCCGCCGGAGTCCACCCTGCGCCGGATCGAGGCGATCCTCGCCTGCCGGGTGGCGCTGGACCGCAACGTCGATCCGCTGCTGGCCGTCGAGGCGATGACGGTGGCCCTGCGCGCGGGCTGACCGCCGCCGGGCCGGGGTCGGTAGGGCTTCCCGCGTCGGGGCCGGTACGGCTTCCCGCCCCACTGCCGCGTCCCACTTTCGAGTGAACGAGCGATACGCGCCGGGCGCACCCTCGTACGAGGTCCCGCTCGCCCTGCACGCTGGGGGCCGACTGCGCCCCGCCGGGGCCGTCGCGTCCCGTACGGTGCCGGGCCCGACCGCCCGTCCGGCCCTCCTCCGAGGTGGTGCGTCCCATGGTCCGTTCGCTTCTGCTCGTTCCCCTGCTCGCCGTCGCCGGGGGAGGGGTCTGGTTGGCCCGCGGCGCGCTCGTGCGCTGGCGGGACCTACGGGTCGCCGAGACGTACGAACTGAGCGGGGACCAGTGGCCGATGCTGGTGCGGGCGGCCGGGGCGATGGTCTGCGGGATCTGCGTCACCGTGCTGACGCTGCTGACGGCACTGGGCGCGTTCGGGGACATCGACGGCGGGGCCGGCGGGCGGACCGGTTCGGCCGCCGACCGGTTCGACGGGAGCGGGGCCGGCAACGGGTTCGGCGGCGGGGCCGAGGGGCCGGGCGGCGTCCGACCCGCCGCGCCGCCGGTCGAGGCCGTCGACGCCGCCACCTCGGCCAGTACGCCGACGCCCTCCCCGCTGCCGGTGGTCAGCCGGTTCGACAGCGTCGGCCACCCGGGCGGCGGCGAACTGCTCCAGTCGGCCGTCCCCGGCCCCGACGGCCATCCGCGCAACGTCCGGGTCTGGCTGCCCGCCCAGTACGCGAAGGACCCGAACGCCCGCTTCCCGGTCGTCGTGATGCACGCCGCCACCCCCCGGAAGACCGCGGACACCGAGGTCCCGGACGTCTTCGAGGGCCTCTCCTCCGCCGTGCAGAGCGCCAGGTCCAAGCCGTTCATCCTGGTCGCCCCCGAGGCGCCGAACGGCACCGCGCACCCCTGCGAGCTGGTCGCCGCCGCTCCGATGGCTGTCGCCGACGACGCGGCGCTGCGCACCACCATCGCGGCCACCTTCCGCACCCTGCCGCCCGGCCCGGCCGGCTGGGGCACGCTCGGGGTCGGGGACGGCGCGCCCTGCGCGGCCGCGGCCGGCCTCGCCCGCCCCGACCTGTACGGCGCGGCGGCCGCCGTCTCCGGCCGGTACGACCCCGCCGCGCTCGCCCGGACCGGCGCCGAGGCGCCCGCCGCCGGGACCCCGAGGCTGCTGCTCGCCGCCGGGAAGGCCGACACCGCCGGGCTGGACGCCGCCCGCAAGCTCCAGTCGGCCCTGCGCGGCGGCACCGGCGCCGCCGCCCGCGCCGAGGTGCGGATCTCCGACAACGCGACCGACTACTCGGCGGACCGGATCCGGCTGCGGTTGGTCCGGCAGGCGGCCCAGTACCTCGGCGAGACGCTCGGCAAGGCGTCCTGACCAGGCCCGGCGCGGGCACTACGCTTCCGGTACCCCCGGGTGGCAGCGCGGCTGCCGGCGGGCGTGGACGGCTGAGGGGATCCCAGATGCGGGCCGACGGACGGCAGGACGGGTCATCGCGGGCTCGGGTGTCGCGGGGGCGCCGTACGAGTGTGGTGGCTACGGTCGCGCTGGCGGCGGTGGCCGGTCTGGTGGCGGGTGGTTGCTCGGCCGGTGGCGGTCCTTCTCCCTCCTCCGCCGCCTCCGCCTCCTCTTCCGGCAGCGCGTCGCCCGGTGGTGCTCCCTCCGGCGCCGTTTCGCCCGGCGCCGGCCCGGTGGGCCTCGCCGGGGCGGCCGGGGGCGCGTCGGCCGTCACACCGCTGGAGCCGCTGCCCGCCGCCGTGCCGCCCGCGCTCGCTCCCTACTACGCGCAGCAGCTCGACTGGACACCCTGCGACGACGGCTACGAGTGCACCACCTTCCGGGTGCCGCTGGACTACGACCGCCCCGCCGACGGCGACCTCACCCTGGCCGCCGTCCGCGCCCCCGCCGCCGCACCGGCCGGGGCCGGCGATCCGGCCGCCCCCGGCGAGCGGCTCGGCTCGCTGCTGCTCAATCCGGGCGGCCCCGGCGGCTCGGCCGTCGAGTACGTCGAGGGCGTGGCCCGCAGCTACGACGCCGGGGTCCGCGCCCGCTACGACCTGGTCGGCCTCGACCCGCGCGGGGTCGGCCGCAGTTCGCCCGTCACCTGCCTCGGCGGCGAGCGGATGGACGCCTACACCGCCGCCGACATCACCCCCGACGACCAGGCCGAGGTCGACGCCCTGGTGGCCGCCGCCAAGGAGTTCGCGGAGGGCTGCCGGCAGCGGTCCGGCGACCGGCTCGGCCACCTGAGCACCGTCGAGGCCGCACGCGACATGGACGTGCTGCGCGCGCTGCTCGGCGAGGAACGGCTCCACTACGTCGGCAAGTCCTACGGCACCTTCCTCGGAGCCACCTACGCGGGCCTCTTCCCCGGCCGCACCGGCCGGATGGTGCTCGACGGCGCGATGGACCCCTCGCTCGACTCCCTGGCCGGCAACCGCACCCAGGCGGGCGGCTTCGAGACCGCCTGGGCGGCCTTCGCCCGGGACTGCGCCGAACGCGAGGACTGCCCGCTCGGCCGGACCGAGCAGCAGGCCGGCGAGCAGCTCACCGCCCTCTTCGCCGCGGTCGACGCCCACCCGCTGACGACCACCGACGGCGCCCGCCGGCTCAGCGAGGCACAGGCGACCACCGGCGTCATCCAGGCCATGTACGCGGACTTCCTCTGGCCCCGGCTGCGCACCGCGCTCGCCGACGCCAGGGCGGGCGACGGCACCGGTCTGCTCAAGCTCTCCGACGCCTACTACGGGCGGGAGGTGGACGGCTCGTACCCCAACCTGATGTTCGCCAACATGGCGGTGAACTGCCTCGACCTGCCCGCGCCGTTCGCCGGCCCGGACGACGCCGCCCGCGCGGTGCCGGACTTCGAGCGGACCTCGCCGAGGTTCGGCCGCGACATGGCCTGGATGGCGCTGACCTGCACCTACTGGCCGGTCCGACCGACCGGCACACCGCACACCGTCCGGGCCGCCGGAGCCGCCCCGATCGTGGTCGTCGGCACCACCCGGGACCCGGCCACCCCCTACGCGTGGGCGCAGGCGCTGGCCGGACAGCTGGAGTCCGGACGGCTGCTGACCTACGACGGCGACGGCCACACCGCGTACGGCCGGCACGACAACTGCCTCGACGGCGCGGTCAACCGTTTCCTGCTGGGCGGCGAGCCGCCGGAGAACGGCAAGACCTGTGGGCAGTGAGGGAGCGCCCGTTACGATGGGCGCCCCCTCCCCTCCTCGCCCTTCCCGGAGCCCACCGTGCTCGGAGTCAACGACCTGACGACGTACGTCCTCGGCGCCCTCGTCATCGTCCTCCTCCCCGGCCCCAACTCCCTCTACGTGCTCTCGGTCGCCGCCCGCAAGGGCGTCCGCACCGGGTACCGGGCCGCCGCCGGTGTCTTCGCCGGCGACTTCACCCTCATCAGCCTGACCTCGCTCGGCGCCGCCTCCCTGCTGAAGGCCAACCCGGCCGTCTTCGCCGTGGTGAAGTTCGGCGGCGCCGCCTACCTGCTCTGGATAGGCATCGGCATGCTGCGCGCCGCCCGCGGCCTGTGGCGTGAGCACCAGGCCCTCGACGAGGCGGCCGACGGCACCACCGAGGCCCCGGGGTCCACCGAGCGCCCGTTCCGCCGCGCCCTGGTGATCAGCCTGCTGAATCCCAAGGCGATCCTCTTCCTGCTCTCCTTCTTCACCCAGTTCGTCGACCCCTCCTACGGCAGCCCGGTGCTCTCCTTCACCCTCCTCGGCGGGATCCTGCAGAGCTTCAGCGTCCTCTACCTCTCCGTGCTGATCTTCGCGGGCACCTCGCTCGCCACCGCCTTCCGCCGCCGCAAGCGCCTCTCCGCCACCCTCACCGGCAGCGTCGCCGCCCTCTTCGCCGGCTTCGCCGCCAAGCTCGCCGTCTCCTCCGCCTGACCCCCGGCCCCTCCCCACCGCGTTACGGATCACCCGCGAACCTGTGTAGACTGGCCCGCGTTGCCGAGACTTCGGCAGCGGTGCCGCCTTAGCTCAGTTGGCCAGAGCAACGCACTCGTAATGCGTAGGTCATGGGTTCGAATCCCATAGGCGGCTCCGAGAAGGCCCAGGTCACATAGCCCGTGACCTGGGCCTTTTGCCTTCCCGTGACCTTTGATGTCGGGTGCGCGTGAGCGGATGGCCCTCCATGATCACTCCCGGTGGACATTCGGTGGACAACCGTGCAGCGAGCGTGCACGGCGGTGGACACGGGCCTGACCCCGGTGGCAACGGGCTCATGAGGCGGCATGTAGCAACCCGACAAGCGGACCGGTGCCGGCCTCGGGGATGATGAGCGGTGTAGACGTCTGAACGGGATCGCCTTGGGGAGGCGCGAGGCCATGCAGCAGATCGGGTTGTACTACCCGTACGTGCACGTCCAGGACGACGCCTGGATGAAGACAGCGGCTCTGTACTGGCCGCAGATTGCCCGAGTGGTCCCAGACGGATATCCGGTTCGCGACACCGATTCGGCACGAGCGCTCGCGGAGCAGCTCGACTTCTTCGTCCCCGTGTCGCCTGGCAGCGCGCCGGCGGCCGTCGAAGCGCCCTTCCTGGAGGTGATCCAGGAGCACGCCGGCGTGCTCCGGAGGTACTACCAGGTTGACGAGTGGGGCCGCAGCCTCGCGGTCCCGCCAGCACTACGTCGTACCAACGCCTATGTTTCCCAGACGCTGGCGCGCACCCACAGCCACCACCATGACGGTCGGCCGCCGGGGCACGTCGCTCACCTGTACTGGAAGGAGGTGTCTCCCAACCTGCGGGAGGCACTGATCCAGGAAGGGCTGGCGATCAATACGGATCGGCCGACGTATGAGGGCAGCAACCCGCTGGGCACCTGGATCTCGATGGACCCCATGCTCGCCTGGGTCTACAAGTGCGCCCTCACCGACGAACTGGCCCGCCGGAACCGCCTCCTGCCCACGACCGACCAGATCGCGGCTCACGCGGCGAACGAGGAGTGGACCACCGAGCACATCGCCCGAGTGCTCCTGCGCGGCCGACCGCCGCAGGCCGACCAACCAGTGACGGCGGTGCTCGGGGAACTGGCCGTCCAGATGGTGCTGCCAACCGACATGGCGACCGTACCCGTCGAGAAGGTCATCGAGCTTCGGCAGAAGCACGCGACGGAGTTCGACGCCTTCATGACCAAGGTCGACACCGTCGCCGGCAAAATCCAGGAGGAGATCGCCGGAATCGAGAACCGTGAGGTCCTCGCGGCGTACCTCGGGAGGGTCAAGAGGAAGGAGTTCGAGGCCCCGCTGCGTGAGCTGCGGGCAGCCATGAAGAGTCTCAAACTCGAAGCCACCACAGGTGTGATCAACGTCCAGACCCAGGCACCCGCCGTGCTGGGCACCGCAGGCGGCTACGTCGGCGGCGGACTGCCGTACGCCTCCGCAGTCGGGGTAGCGTTCGGCCTCTTCGGCTACACCAGGCAGATCAGCAAGCAGCGCCAGGACGCCCTCGCTGGCTCACCGGTCTCCTTTCTCCTGCGGGTTGAAGACGGATTGCGCCCCGGAAGCCTGGTCCGCAGGCTCGCGCAACGCATTCGTTGAGGGACTGCATGCTCCTTACAGCCGGCGGTCGGGTTGTCCTCGACTACCAGATTGGGCCCCGGGGTCGGGGAAGGGCGGCGACACGCCTCTCTTCCGCAATTCGCTGCTGGTCCCGGTGCTGAGCGTCCGCTCGGGCCTCGGGCGTGACGGGGCTGCCGAGAGTGATGGCCGGATTCCCGCTGATCGGTGCCAGGGAGTATCGGATGGGTGTGCGGCTGGACCTGGTCGGTAGGTGCAGGCGGGCGACGCCGGCGGGGAGTTGGGCACGGGGTGCTCCGTGCCAGCGGACCCACAGCGAGGGACGCCCGCGAAGGGCTTCGTCTCGGAGCTTGTCTACCGCAGTGCTGTCGTCAACACGGTCGATCTCCACGGCGATCGGAGGACCGTCGTCACGGAAAAGGAGCATGTCCAGGTAGGCCGTCCAAGGCGGCGACCAGTAGGTGCGACATCCACCGTTTCGCTCCTGCGGCGGATCGATGTAGCGAATCGGGGCCTCCCAGCGTGGTCTCCAGCCAGAGGCCACCGCCCAGTTCGACACGGCCTCGGAGATGCGCAGAGTCGCCTGCGTCCCGGTTAGGCCGGTGAAGCCGAAGCGGCTCTTCGACAGATGCATGTACAGGGCGAGGGCGAGGGCTTCTGGCTCGTCTGCTGGTTCGAGGGGCACCTGCTGATTCTTGACGACCCTACTGACAGCGGAGGTTGAACTCGGCTTTGTCATAACGAATTTGATCGTATTAGCGTGTTGTGTGCGGCGGCTCGACTAGTGTCTGAGCCGACGCATACGATCGTGGCCATGAGCACCTTCAGCCCGACCCCTCGACTGTGCAAACTCCTCTACGGTCGGGCTCTGCGCTGTGCCTACCAGATGACCTGCGCCGAGCCGCTCATCGAGGAACACCGGGGTCGGCTTAGCACGAACTCGCAGATCGCTCACATCCGGGCGGAGAGCCCGGGCGGCCCGCGCTTCGTTCCCGGTTTCGGCCCGGTCAACGAGGAGGAGAACCTCCTGCTGCTGTGCTACAAGCACCACAAGTGGGTGGACGATCATCCCGAGCTCTACACGATCGAGGAGTTGCTGGTCTGGAAGAAGGCCCAGACGAGCCAGCGGGGGGAGGACGCTGGACTGGTGCTGACCGATGACCAGGTGCAGCAGATCGTGATCGCGCTGACCACTCCGGTGGCCAAGGTCGAGCTTCTGGGGCTCCTCGTCGATGCCCGGAACGGTATGACTCAGATGCCGGTCGAGGCGCTGTTGCGCACCAAAATCCTCAACGGGCCGGAGCTCGGACGCTACCTCGGCATCCGGGTCACCAACGCCGGGGCCGTGCCCTTCGACGCCGACACTGTGGGAGTTGACCTAGAGTTCGGCTTCGACGTACCTGCGGCCTACCAGTTCCCGACCGGAGATCCTCTGGTCGGCTCGTCCGGCAGGCTTGCCCCGCAGTCGAACGCCGTGTGGCCGGCGGACATCCTCACAGTGGGTGCCGGCATCCGAGAGGTCATGACCAGCACGTTGCACGTGCCGACGCAGGTTCGCCCGTACGCCTTTCTCGGGGACGGCTCTCGCCCGGTCGGATCATGGCTTTCGGCTGTGCACTTGCCGGTGTGGAAGGAAGGCATGACGCAGGAACAGCTGGACGAGCTTGCTCGACGAGCAGAGGAGCGGCGTCGCGGTGGCCTCGGTAGCCAACTTGGTGCGACGGAGTAGAAACGGGGAGAACGGCAGGGCCCCCGGTCACTCCTTTGTGACCGGGGCCCTGCCGTTCGTTGTCTACGCCGAGCGCTCGTCCGTGCTACTCGGCGCGGTGGGCTCCGTCGGCTTCCGAGGGGGAGCCAGCGACGGGAGACGGCGCGGCTTCAAGGTGCCGTCGTCCTCCACGACTGACAGCGGGCGGCGGCCGTGGGGGACGAGCTGGGCGACCTTCTCTGCTGCGTCCTTCGCCAGGTCGTCGAGGACGGTCTGGTAGGTGTCGCGGGTGATTCGGGTGTCCGAGTGACCGAGGGTCTCGGAGACGACCTTGATGTCGACCCCGGCGGCGAGCATGAGCGTGGCCGCGACGTGGCGAAGGTCGTGGAGACGGATCGGCGGCAGGCCGGCGGCGGCAACCAGGCGCTCGAACAGGTCGGACATCTTGCCCGGGTGGATGATCGAGCCGTCCTCGTTGGTGAAGACCCGGCCCGTGTCCTGCCAGGCGTCACCCCATTCGAGTTTCTCCTGCTGCTGGCGCTCCCACTGCAGGTCGAGGTGCTGGTCGGTTTCGTCGTCGAGCGCGAGCCAGCGAACGCCGGAGGCGGTCTTCGGGGCGCCTTCGTAGACCTCCCAGCCGTCCTGGATGAGCTGGGTGGCGATGGCGATGGCCTTCGCGGCCTTGTTGCGGTCTTCCCAGCGAAGGCCGCAGGTCTCGCCGCGACGAGTGCCTCGGAACGCGATGGTGCGGTAGTAGAGGTAGAAGCGGTGCTCGGCGATGAAGTCGAGGAAGATCGCGGTCTGGTCCGGGGTCCAGACCATGACGGGACTCGGCTTCTCGCCCGTCTCCTTCCACCGGGCGATTCGCTCGGCGGTCCAGACGAGAGCCTTGGGCTTGGTGCCAGGCAGCAGCTCGACGTGTGCGGCCGGGTTGAAGGGCGGCATCTGCTGCTGGGCGATGGCGACGTTGAGGGCGGCGCGCAGGGTGTCCCGGATATGAGGCTGGGTGTTCAGCCCCGTGATGCGGCGGAACGGCGGCATCTGGTCCAGCTGGGCCTTGAGCCACTTACGGCGTGCCCGGTTCTCCGCACCCTTCCACGGGGTCGCGTCCAACTCGGCCTTGACCGCGCGCCGTTGCTCGTTCTGCTCCTGGATCTCGATGTTCGCCTCGTTGACGTCGTCGAACATCTTGCTGATGTGCTGCACCCGGAGCTTGTCGAGCCGGTGGCGGCCCAGGTGGGGTTCGAGGTGGTTGCGGATATCGCAGTCGTAGCGCTTCCAGCCACCCCGGCTGAGCCGCTTGCGGCCGTCCAGCCAGATGGCAAGCCATTCACCGACGGTGATCTTGGTGTTGAGCGGCTGGCCGGTGGCGACCCGACGGCGGACTTCGTCGTAGTCCGGGAGCGGCGCCTTCTCCTTGAGGCAGCTCTCGAGGAGGTCGCTCATCTGGAGTTGGGCCCAGGCGTCGTCCTCGTCCGGGATGGAGAGGAGGGCGCGGACCTTGTCCAGTTCCTCCTGGGCCTTGGTCGAGGTCTCGAAGCCTCCGCGCCGGAAGCGGCGGCGTCGGCCTTCCTGGTCGGGTTCCAGTTCCTGGAAGACCGTCCAGACGCCGTGGCGGCGGTTCGACTTGAGCTTGGGGCACGACGCCCCATACTCCTTGCCGGTGCCGGGGTTGGTGCAGCGGCACCGGCGGGAGATCGTGCCGTTCTTCACTCTCTGTCCTCTATACGTCCTTCGTCCGCGGTCTGGTCGACGCCGATGAGGCTGTCGGGGAGGGCGGGAGGGACGAGACCCCGCTCACGCATCCGCATCCGGAAGGAGGCAAGCTCCTTGCGGTCGGCTTCTGCGTACTCCTCATAACCGGCGGCCAGCTCCAGCAGGGCGACTCTGCGATCCGGGGCCGGTGTGGTGTTGGCGGTCCGGCGGCGATCCGTGGCCAACGCTGCGGACGCTCTAGCCGCTGCTACGAGGTCGCCGTGCTCCCGGAAGGTGTCCAGCAAGTCCCGGGGGCTACCGGGCGGGGCCGGTTCCGTGATCGGCGTCTCCCCGGTGAACCACGCGAGTGCGTCCCACGTCGAGACCTCCCGACCAGGGAGCACCTCCACCGTCTCGGCCGTGCCGAGGGGAAAGAGGAGGGCCACCGGAGGCACGCCGAGCGAGTCCGCCAAGGCGAGGAAGTCGGTGAGCGTGATGCTCGTCCGGCGCCCTGATTCCAGGTTCTTGATCGTTTGGTCGGTGATCTCCGGTAGGCCGCGTTCGGCGCAGCGTTCGGCGACGGCCGGCATCGTGAGGCGGGCATCCGTGCGGGCTTGGCGCATGGAGCGTACGACCTGGGCGGTGAACTGCGTCGACCAAGAGTCTGAGGTCATGGGTGCACTTTAAGGGCCACAAAAGTGCTGCCGCAACTCCGTGATACAACAAATCGCGTCACGACAGCACGAAGCACTACTAGGAGAGCGTCATGGCTGCACCTTCTTCTGGCGGCATGACCGTCGACGAACTGCTCGCCCTTCCGGTGGCCATCGACCTCGACACGGCGAACCGCGCCCTCTGTATCGGGCGCTCCACCGGCTACGGGCTGGCGAAGACCGGGCAGTACCCGGTCACGGTCCTGCGGCTGGGCAACGCCTACAGGGTGGTGACGTCCGACCTGCTGAAGCTGCTCGGTGTGGGCGGTGTCGGCCCCGTCCGGCCACCGGTCGGCACCGGGGAAGGGCACGGTCTCTGCGCTTAGGGAGACGCGAGCAGCGGAGTATAAGGCGCCGGGCGCTCGGGTGCCCGTGCGAAACTGGCCGCCACTGGGACGATCCCATGGGGGAAAGCATGAGCGATGAACTGACCGTGGTGGCTGCGGTCGGAGCTCTGGGGCTGGGCTGGCTGGTCTTTCACTTCGGTCGGGGCTTCCGCCAGCAACAGCGAGAGTCGGCCCGAGCTGACCTCATGGCCGCCTCGCATGTGAAGGACGGCGTCAAGACCTTGAGCGGCTTGCTGGAGGGGAGGCCGGTGCTGGCGTTCGTGCCGCCGTTCGCGGCGGGGCGGAGCGTGCCGATCGGGTGGCTGTGGCTGCGGGCGGAGCGCGACGACGAAGGAGCCGTCGTACACCGGGACGGCTGGGCCCTCACCTACGCGGGTGCCCGCCGGGCCGCAGGCGCCGAGCTGCGGATGCGCCGCACTGAGCCGGAGTACATGTTCCACCTCTAGACGGGGGCCGGTGCCGCGCGCCGGTGCCAGTGTGATGCTGAATCCCGACGGCTAGTTGGTGGGCCGCCACGGTGGTCGCTGGAGCCCGGATCCTGACGGTTCGGCCAGCGGCGGCCGGTAGGGGTAGAGACCCTGCGGCTACAGCCGCTCGAAGTAGGTGAGGACCTGGCGCTGGTCCTGGGGCAGCCACAGGACATGCGGGCGCACCCAGACTTCGTCCAGGTCACCGGGCCGGCCCCAGCAGCGTGCCTCGGTCATGAACTTCCTCACGCAGCCCCCTCGGTGGTGATGTTCGAGGGGTCGAGGTCGATCCAGACGGGGCGGTGGTCGGAGGCTATGGCGCTGGCCTCGCTCACGTGGACGCCGTAGCCGGTCAGGGCCGGGGCGACGGGTCGGGTGGGGAGGATGAGGTCGATCCTGCGCTCCCCCCACGGGTCGGGGTCGCCTTCGCCGTCCCGCCAGTAGCCCACCGTGGGCTGCCACGGCGCGCCGAGATACGCGGCTGCGTCGGCCATGAAGCCGCGCCGGAGCAGGGCGGCGCTCGGCCTGCGGTCGGCGAGGTTGCTCCCGCCGATCGTCTCCGGGACGCACTGGTACTCCAGGTCGTCATGGTCCTGCCGGGTGTACGGCTCGGTGTCGTAGTAGCCGCCGGTGGGTGAGGAGGCGGCGGAGATGCTGTTGAAGTCGCCAAGGAGTACCCCGGACTTCACCCCGCTGGTGCGCCGGTAGAAGCCCTTGAGCCGCAGCGCCTCGTTGTAGCGGGCGTCGGGCCGGAACGGGTCGCCGTGGTAGCTCGCCACCGTCAGGGGCTCCCTCGCGCCGACGTCCAGGCCCAGGGTGGTGATGCCGTGCCAGAAGTCCGGCGCTCCGATGGCTCGGAAGCTGCCGCGTATGGGGGCGACGGTGTCCGGGTTCCACAGGATGGCGGTGTACCAGGGCTGGTGGACGTTGTGGGCCATCGCGACTTCGGCGGGGCCGTCGGGGACGGAGCAGGCCAGGCCGCAGTCGGCCGCCAGTCGGCGCAGGATCTCTTCGGCTGCGTCGTCCCAGCCCTCCTGGTCGACGGTGTCGACCAGGACCTCCTGGATGGTCAGGACGTCGGGCGCCATCTCCTGGATCGTGGCTACGCGGGCTCGGCTCCTGACGGAGTCCTCCTCTCCGGGGCGGACCTTGTAGGCGTTCAGATTTGCGAGACGCACGTTCTTCCTTCCAGGGCGTGACGGAGGCGGGCCGGGTGTCGGCCGGCCCGTCGAACGGGTGCTGGCTGGGCTCGGCCGACACCCGGGTCGGGATCAGTGGGTGTCGGCGCCGTCCCGGCCGCGCGTCTGGCCGGGAACGGTGGTGTCGTACTGGCGGGCCTGGAGCAGGTACGCCTCGCGGTAGTGGGTCGCGGGCTGGCGGGCCATGAGGTCTGAGTGGCTGCCCTCTTCCACGAGCCGGCCGTGGTCCAGGACGAAGATGTGGTCGGCCTTGGCGGTGGCGCCCAGGCGGTGGGTGATCAGGACGACGGTGACGCCGAGGTCAGTGAGGTGGCGGATCTGCTCGAACGCGGCGACTTCGGCCTGCGGGTCGAGGGCGGAGGTGGGCTCGTCGACGACGACCAGCGCCGGCAGCCGGTTGTCCTGGTCGGGGGTGGTCAGGCGCAGGCGGGTACGGGCCAGGGCGACCTTCTGCCACTGGCCGCCGGACAGCTGTACCCCGCCACGCTCGGGGTTCGGGTCGATGTCGTTGACGTCGATGTCGACGGGCCGATCGAGGAGCTCCGGGACCAGGCACAGCGCGCCGGGCGGGATGCCGGCCTCCTCGGCGACCTCCCGTAGCGCGGTGGCCAGCAGGCTGGTGTCGGCTTCCTCGCCGTGTCCGCCGGGGCAGAGCGTCAGCCCGGTGGCCCTGTGGTGGATGTGCAGGACCTGCCGGTCGCGGTTGATGACGATTGCACTGCACGTGACGTGCGCGGGCAGGGTCGTGCGGCTGGTCGGCTGCGGTTCGGTGGCCAGCACCGCGAGCAACGGTTCGAGCTTCGCGCGCTCGGCGGGGTGGCGGTCGAGGTAGGCGCGGGTGACGGCGGCGATGGCGTCGGCAGACGGCGGCAAGCGGGGCTCCTTCGGAAGGGACGGAGGGATCGGCGGGCCTAGGAAACGAAACCCTGACATCGCCGTTGATCGGTAGCCCCCCACCCAGCCGCGAGCTGCGGCTCGCGCTTAGCACCCGGGGCAACCAGATGACGGGCGACAGCAGCGGGACTGATAGTCGCGAGAGCGGTCACGAGACAGGCACCGCCGCGATGCGGTCGTTGAGACGCTTAACGTCCCTGATGCTGGAGAGACGCATGTACTGGTCGTGGCTGGCGGTGTACCAGCCGAGGGCGACGTCCGACTGTCCGGAGCGTTCGGCGGCCTGCCCGAGGAACTCGGCAGTGCGGGCGATCCAGTGGCGGTGGCCGAGGTCGGCGAACTCGCGCCGGGCTTGGACAAGCGTGGCGGCGGCGAGATCGTGCTGGCCGGCGAGGGAGTAGCCCTCGCCGAGGTAGGCCAGTGCCCTCGCGGCGTTGAGCGGGTCCGGTGGCTGGAGGCTGGTGAGATCGGTACGGGCCATGCGCAGAATCGGGAGGGCGAAGTCGACATGGCCTTGGCGAGCGGCTGCGGAGGCGAGGAGCATCCCGGCGAGTCCCGCGCCCCGGCGGTCGTCGAGGTCGTTGTAGAGGCTGAGGGCTTCTCCGAGGAACGACTGGGCCTCGTCGTACAGTTCGGCGTCGTGGAGGGCTGCCCCGATGCCGGAGGTGTACTGGGCGACGCCGGCGCGGTCGCCCGCAACGTGGGCCAGCGCGGCAGCCCGTGAGTAGTGGGTGGCGGCCTCCGAGTGGCGTTCGGCCGCGACCAGGCCGAGGGCGAGGGTGGAGGACATCTCGCGGATCGCCATCGGGTCGCCCCAGCGGAGCGCGGCACGCAGTCCGGCCTCGTACACGATGATCCACATCGAGACGTCGCGGTGGTAGTGGAAGAGGGGCCACAGGTCGGAGGCGAGGGCGCAGGCGATCGCCGGGTCGCAGCGGTCGACGGCGGTGATCATGGCGGCGCCGACGGCTGGGGCGATGGCCTCCAGCCAGGCGAGGGCCTCGTGCCGGTTGGTGAAGCGGACCGGCTCGACGGGGCGCCCCAGGGACGGACGGGGCAGGACGCGGTGGTGCGGGGTGAGGAGCTGGGCGCAGGCGCGGGCGGCCTGGAGCAGGTGCGTGAGGTAGCCGGTGCAGGCGTCGTCGGCGGCCAGCCTCGCAGGTGCGCCGACGCCGATGGCGGCGCTGCGGACGGCGGGGCGGACCGTGTAGAGGTCACCGCGGACGGCGACACGGTGGGCGGTGTCGAGCAGGCCCCGGGCGGCCAGCTCGGTGAGGAGCACGCGGGCCTGGTCGCGGGTGGTGCCGGTCGCGGCGGCACCGGAGGCCAGGTCGAGATCGGGGGCCGGGACCAGGGCGAGCCGCTGCAGGAACCCGGCCTCCTGTGGTGACAGGTGGGCGAGGGCGGTGTCGACGGCGTGGCGCACGGGGTTGTCCGATCGGGTTGCCCCTGATGGGGAGGGCGCGGGTAGGCCGACGCGTAGCGGCAGGTCGGGCTGGAGGACGAGGTCGGCGGCGGCGAGCGCGATGGCCAGCGGCATCCCGCCGTGGAACCCGACGAGGGCCGCCGCCCCCTGCGGGTCGCGCCCGGTGCGTTCCTCGCCGACGATCCGCGACAGCAGCCGCAGGCCGTGCTCGGCCGCCAGCGGTTCGAGGCGGTGGTGGACGGCGCCGTGGGCCAGCAGCGCGGGCAGCGGGTCGCGGCTGGTGACCACGAGCAGGCAGCCCGGCGCCGCCGGAATCAGCGGCAGCACCTGACCGGCGTCGGCTGCGTCCTCCAGCACCACCAGCACGCGGCGGCGGGCGGTCTCGCTGCGCCACAGGCCGAGCAGGTCCTGTTCGGTCCAGGGCAGCGGGGCGTGGTCGCCGAGGCCGAGTGAGCGCAGCAGTGACCGCGCGGTCTCGGCGGCCGTGGCGGGGCCGCCCGGTGAGTGCGCGCGCAGCCGGGTCACCAGCTGGCCGTCCGGGTATCGGTCGGCGATCTGGTGGCCCAGCTTCGTGGCGAGGGCGCGTTTGCCGACGCCGTCCGGGCCGGTGATCACCACGACGGGTGCCGTTCCGTCGGCGGGGGCCCGGCCGAGGACGGCGTCCAGGGACCGCAGGGCCTCCTCCCGGTCGGTGAACACGGCAGGGACGGGCGCGAGTTGGCGCGGCACCGGAACCGGCAGTGAAGGCGGGCCGGGGTGGAGGTGCACGCCACCGGTGATGGTCCCGGCCTGGACGGCGGTGGCGACCGAGGAGCTGTCGACGGTGTTGCGCACCTCGCCCCCGCCCACTACGCGACCACGGCGGCCGGTGCCGCCTGCTCGACAGATGCCCGGGGGCGGGGCGGTGCGCCCCGCCGGGCCCGGGACCTGGGGGCGAGACGGACGGCGGCGTCGACCATGCTCCAGTGCGAGAACGCCTGCGGGTAGTTCCCGAGTTGACGCTGGGCGAGGGGGTCATACTCCTCGGCGAGCAGGCCGAGGTCGCTGCGCAGGGCGAGGAGCCGGTCGAACAGTTCGCGGGCCTCGTCGGTGCGGCCGATGGCGGCGAGGTTCTCGGCGAGCCAGAACGAGCAGGCGAGGAAGGCGCCCTCGTGGCCGGCGAGGCCGTCCACGTTGGCGCCGGGCGCCTCGTGGGTGGCGTAGCGCAGCACCAGCCCGTGCTCGGTGAGGTCGCGCCGGATGGCCTCGGTGGTGGCGATGACCCGCTTGTCGTCGGCGGGGAGGAAGCCGGTCTGGGGGATCAGCAGCAGGGAGGCGTCGAGGGTCTGGCCGGCGTAGTACTGGGTGAACACCTCGTGTTCGACGTCGATGCCGCGGGTGCAGACGTCGTGGTGGATCTCCTCACGCAGCGCGGCGAGGTGGACCAGGACGGCGGGGTCGGCGCCGGGGCGGCGCTCCAGCAGCCGCAGGGTCCGATCCACGGCGACCCAGCACATGACCTTGGAGTGGGTGAAGTGGCGTGCTTCGCCCCGGATTTCCCAGATGCCTTCGTCCGGCTGCCGCCAGCGCAGCTCCACCTGGGCAACGAGCGCCAGGAGCAGGGCGTCGACCTGCGGTGAGGGCGGCAGGCCCGCGTCCTCGGCGAGCAGCAGTGTGTCGGCGAGTTCACCGAACACATCGAGCTGGAGCTGGCCGGCGGCGCCGTTGCCGATGCGCACGGGCTGCGACTCCTCGTACCCGGGCAGGTGGCCCAGGACCTCCTCGTCCAGGTCGGCGTCGCCGTTGAGGCGGTAAATCGGCTGGAGGCGTTCGGGGGTGACCGTGGCGAGGAGCCACTGCCGCCAGCGCCGGGCCTCCTCCAGCTGTCCGAGCCGGATCAGGGCGGCGACGGCCAGCGCGCTGTCGCGCAGCCACACGAACCGGTAGTCCCACTGCCGTTCGCCGCCGAGCTGCTCGGGCAGGGAAGTGGTGGGCGCTGCGATCACGCCACCGCCCGGGTGGCACATGGCCTTGATGGCGAGGGCGGAGCGCACCACGGCCTCGCGGTACGGGCCCCGGTAGGTGCACCCCCGTGCCCACTGCTCCCACGACTCCACGGTCGCGTCCAGCTCGGCGAAGGCGTCCGGCGGGATGGGCGCGGGCCTGTTGGAGGGCTTCCAGGTCAGGGAGAGCACGATGCTCTGGTGGGCGTGGAGGGTGACGTCGGCCCGGCACACCCCGTCGCGGTTGACGGTGTGGGACGGGCCGTCGAGCCAGTACGAGTGCGGGTAGGTGGTCGCCGACAGGCGCGGGGTGCCGTGGTTGAAGCGCTGGATGGTCGGCAGCGTGGCGCCGTAATCGGTACGGGGCCGGAAGACGGAGGCGACGCGCACCACGCCGCTGACGCACTCGACGATCCGGATGATCTGCGGTTCGGCGTCGTCGGTGACGTCGGGGCCGGGCATGAAGTCGGTGACCGCGAGGACGCCGGTGTCGGTGTCCCACTCCTGGCGCAGGACCATGGTGTCGCCCAGGTACTGGCGGCGGTCGGCCGGCGGCGGCGGGGAGCCGTCGTAGACGGCCGGGCCGACGCGCCAGAAGCCGTACTCCTCCCCTCCGAGCATCGCGGCGAACACCGCCGGGGAGTCGAAGTCAGGCATACAGGCCCAGTTGATGGCGCCATCCGGGCGGACCAGGGCGGCGGAGCGCGTGTTGCCGAGGAGGGCGAGGTCCTCGATCCGGAACGGAGCAGGGGCGCGGAGCATGGTCGTCCTGACGTGAGCGGAAGAAGTGGTGGTCAGCCGCGGACGGCGGCCGGGGTGGCGAGCGCGGCGAGGGCGGCGGTCACGGTGCCGGCGAGGGAATCAGCAATGGGTAGCCACGGCATGAGGTTCGCCAGCAGGACGCGGTTGGCCTTCTGGACCGGGTCGGCCGGATCGCACCCGACGACCACCGTCCCGGCGTACTGGGAGAAGACGCCAGCCTCGTAGCAGTCGTGCACGCGCACATGGCCGAGCGGGTTCCAGAACAGGACGACGCTGGTCCGGCGGATGTTGGTGTCCTGCCAGCCGAACGGGGCCCACGCGGCGTAGGGGTCGGCGGCCGGGTTGCGGGAGGGGCGCGGGTTGAGGACGGTGCCGTCGAAGCCGGCGCTCGCCAGCATGTCGACCGCCTCCAGCTGCCAGTCCGGGCAGCCGATGGTCGCCCCGGCGAGGAACACGGATTGCAAGCCGTCCGGCTCGAACGGCTCCGGCGCCTCGATGTAGCGCAGTCGCTCTGGTCCGCCGTCGCGACGGCCGGGGGCACGCCCGAGGGCGATGGTGTGGTGGGTGGGTGGTGTGGTCATCTGGTCTCTGTGGTCGAAGGAGTGCGGCCCTGGCCCGAACGGCCGCCATGGGTGGTGCGGGTCGTGCTGCTCAGCCGGGGTGGCGGGTGCCGGTGCGGCCGGGGTCGTTCGGGGGCGGCGTGCGGTGGTTGACCAGGCGGTCGGCGACGCCGAGGGTGGTCAGGGCGGCTGCGGCGAAGATGCCGAGGTAGACCGGCTGACCGAGGGTGGAGAAGTGCGCCAGCAGGTAGACGGTGCAGCCGCCGACGATCATGCCGAGCAGGAAGCACAACACGGCGAGCGCGATCCGCCCGGGTCTCTGCCGGGCGCTCACGGCGCCGCGCTCCTCGTCCCGGCGGTGCGGGCGAGCGGTTCGGCCGGCCACGCGGGGTCGATATCGCTCAGCAGCACCAGCTCGGCGAGCACCCCGACCACGACAGCCTGGGGCTGGGAGTCGACGTTCAACGCGGTGAGGAGGGTCTTGGTGTAGCTGCGCATCGTCGTCGAGGAGATCCCGAAATCCGCGGTCAGCTCCGGGGTGCTCCGACCGCCCGCCCAACCGCACAGGATCTGCGACAGGCGCGGGGCGAGGGAGGGCTTGATGGTCAGGGCACCGCTGGGGTGCACGGGGTGGCTGACGATCCGGTGAGCGGTGGCCCAGCCCGCGAGCTGGAGCACGGTGCGGGTGCCGGTCGTGACGAGGACCGCCTCGATCGCACTGCGGACCCCGTCCGGGGCCAGCCGTGTCTCGGGGTCGGCGGAGATCTGCTCGAAGCTGGCTCCGGCGGAGGCCAGGACGATCAGCCGACGCTCGGCTGCGGCGAGGACGGGCAAAGAGGCGATAGGCACGGCGTCTCCAACAGGGCCGTTCGGACGGTTCACAGGTGGTGCGGGATCGGTGCACCGGGCGCCGCCAGGTGGAGCAGCAACCGGGCCCCGAGACGCTCGGCCTGTCCGGTGCCGATGACCAGGATCAGGTCGCCCTCGGCGGCCAGCTCGCCGATGAGCTGCTCGGGGCCGGGCTCGCACGGGCCGGAGCGGGCCCGCTGGACCTTGCCGTCGCCGAGCTTGTGACGGGCGGCCTGCTCGACGACGTCCAGCGGGTCGGGCACGGCGTGGTGGACTAGCGGAGTGCTGACCGGCAGCAGCAGCGCGTGGTCCACGCCGACGAGCGCGGCACCGAGTTCGGCCGCGTGCGCGCTGGTCCGGGCGATGCCGTCCGGCTCCAGGACGACGAGCAGGGAGCCCTCGGTGAGCATGCGGGCGGCCTCCACGTCCTGGGCGACCTCGCGCGGGTGCCGGGCCCGGGAGTCGACCACCGTGACGCGGCGGTGCGATCCGAGGGTGGCGAGCGAGCGCTCCACTCCGCGGAATGAGGCGGCGCGCTCGGCGACGGCCTGCGGGTCCTCGCCGAGCACCAGGGCGGTGGCGACGGCCGCGCACACCGCGAGCGCGTGGTGGCGTCCGGCCACCGGGAGGACGAAGGCGTGGTCCGTGTTCTGGTAGCGCAGGACGACGCGGAAGTCCTGGCCGGTCCAGCGCGGTGTCATGATCCAGACGGTGGAGTCGGGGTCGGTGCCGACGGTGACCACCTGCTGGCCGGGCACGGGGCGGTCGCCGAGGCGTTCGCGCAGGTTCGCCGTGCTGGTGTCCCAGGTCGGCAGGACGACGACGGTTGCACTGCGGGCGAGCCTTTCGGCGGCGTCGAGGCCGGCGACGTTGTCGTCGAAGTGCGGGGCGGTGGCACTGGTGGCGAGGATCAGCGCGGCGGCGAACTTCGGCTCGGTGTGCAGGAAGTGCGGGGCGGGGCGGTGCTGCCAGGCACCAGGCGGAGCAGCCTCGTGGGTGCCGGCGTCCGGGCACAGGTCCACCACGACCCGGCCGCCGTCCCCCGCGTGCCCGGCGGCACCGTCGCGGGCCGGGGCGGTCAGCACCCAGCCCGTCCGCCCATCGTCGAGGACGTGCGCCAGGGCCGCTGCAGCGGTCGCGGTGCTGTGGCTGCCCGCCACGGCCACCGCCCCGGCACCGGCCTGAACCGAGAGGGCCTTGAGCGCGACGGCACGTCCGATGACCGGCAGCCGCAGCACCTGGGCGCGGTCCAGCTCGGTGTGTGGTCCGGCGACGACGCCCGACCAGACCACAGCCGTGCGGTCGGTGTGCACGTGCCCGGCGTCGAAGCCGACGTGCACCCGCACGCCCGCCGCTTCGAGCGCGGCGACGACAGGGCTGTTCCTGGCGGCCTCGGGGACGCTGCCGGTGACGTCGGCGCCGGCCTCGGCCAGCCACCGGGCCAGGCCCTCCATGCCGGGGGCGACGACGTCGACCAGGTGCACGGCCGCCAGCAGGCCGGGCACGGCCGGCCGCGGGTTGGTTCCGACCACGGTCTCGGGTCGGGTGGTGGTGTCCATGGTGTTCTCCAACGAGGAAGCGTGGTGTGGGGGTTGGGTCCGGACCGGGCGCGGGGAGGGGGATTCGACCCGCGACCGGCCCGGGGCTCATGCCTGGGCGAGACCGCGCTCGACCTCGGCGTCGGTGACCACACGGGCGTGGTGGTCCAGGTCCATGCGGGCGATCCGGGCCAGATGTGCGACCACCGGTTCCTGCAGCAGCTCACCGGCCAGGGCGCTGGCCTCGAACGCGCCGACTGCCTCTGCCAGCGACTGCGGCACCAGCGGCGCATCGCGCTGCTCGTAGGCGTCGCCGCTTACGGCGGGCGGGGGCTTGAGGCCGGCCTCGATGCCGTGCCGGATTCCGGCGAACACCGCCGCCAGGGCCAGCATCGGACTGGCGTCCGCACCCGGCAGGCGCACCTCCAGCCGCAGGCTGCGGCCGTGGCCGACCACCCGCACCGCGCACGTCCGGTTGTCCCGGCCCCAGGCGAGGCGGGCCGGCGCGAAGGAGTGGTCGCTGAGCCGCTTGTAGCTGTTCACGTACGGCGCCCACAGCGGGGCGACCTCGGGCAGCACAGCCAGCAGGCCGGCCACCGCCTGCCCGCCCAGCTCCGACAGATCGGTCCCGTCCTGCGGGTCGGCGGCCAGCACCGTCCGGCCGTCGAAGTCGGCCAGCGACACGTGCAGGTGCAGGCCGCTGCCGACCCCGGTGGACGGGGCCGCCATGAACGACGCCGTCAGACCGGCTTCGTCCGCGACCGTCCGGGCGGCGTGCTTGAACAGCACGTGCTGCTCGCACGCCGCCACCGCCTCCCCGTACGGGAAGGTCACCTCGACCTGACCGGGCGCACCTTCGCCCTTGACGGCCTCGACCGGCATACCGGCGGAGGCCAGGACCTGGCGGAGCCTGCGGCCGAACTCCCGCACCGCAGGCGGCTGGTCGAGGCCGTAGTCACGGTTGTCCCGCACTGCGGGGCGAAGGCCCCTCCAGTCGGAGGCCGCCGCGTCCCGGGCGATGCCCTCGTAGAGCACGAACTCTGTCTCGATCCCCACCGCCGGCACCACGCCGAGCCCGGCGAGCCGGTGCAGCTGCTCGGCCAGCACCGTGCCCGGAGCCAGCGGGTGCGGCCACCCGCCGCTGATCGGCTCGGCGAGCACCAGCGCGGTGCCCTGCAGCCACGGCAGCACCCGGGCCCGCCGGGTGTCCGGCAGCAGAGCGACGTCGCCGAACCCGGACTGCCAGGAGAACGGACCGGTCTGCGCCGGGGTCATGCCCAGGTCGGTGCCGAGCACGTACGCGCACATCTCCGGTGACAACGCCCCCGACCGCAGCCGCTCCACCAGCTGGGCGGCGTCGTACTCCTTGCCCTTCAGCCGGCCCTGCGCGTCGACCGTCGCCAGCAGCACCGTTTCCAGGCCGAAGGCGGACACCAACTGCTCCAGCGGCCCAGTCGGCGAGAGCGCCGCCGTGGTCGGGGACTTGGCCGCGCGGGAGCGGGCGGCCCGCATCGTCGCCCTCATACGATCTGCGCCTCGACCCGGGCCAGGTGCGGGTCGGCCACCACCGGGACAGAGAACTTTTGGCCGGCCAGCTTCCACCACACCCACGCCAGCACGAGGACCACGGCCAGGGTGATGGGCGCGTAGTTGAACGTCTCGACGGTCACGGGGGCGCGCTGCGGCAGGCACACCAGCATCGTCAGGATTACCACCCACACCACGGCGGCGATCCCGATCGGCCTGCTCCACCGGCCCAGGTTCCACGGCCCGGGGGCGAACCTGTCGCCCTGCCGCAGCCTGAGGTAGACGGGGATGATGTAGGAGGGGCTCATCCCGATGACGTTCACGGCCGTCACCGCGCCGTAGGCGACCGGAGACCAGAGCGACGGGACAGCCAGGATGAAGGCGATCGACACCGCCAGCCACACCGCGGGCACGGGCACGCCGCCGGCCGAGACCCGACGCCACGTCGCCGAGCCGGGCAGCGCACCGTCCCGCGAGAAGGCATAGATCATCCGCGACGCGGCGGTGGTCTCCGCGCTGCCGCAGAACAACTGGGCCCCGATCACGACGAGCAGCAGCAGCTTCGCACCGGTCGCCCCGACCGCGTCCTGGAAGATCTGTGCGGGCGGCACGGCGGCGGCAGACGCGCCGGCGTAGTCCTGGACGGCGAACAACAAACCGGCCAACAACACCGTGCCCGCCAGCAGGGAGACCCAGATCGAGCGGACGATGCCGCGCGGCGCGGCGACCCTGGCGTCCTTGGTCTCCTCCGACAGGTGCGCGGAGGCGTCGTAGCCGCAGAACGTATAGCCGCCCAGCAGCAGGCCGATCGCCGAGACATAGATGGGGCTCGTCCAGCCGGTGCCGTTCTCGAAGTGCGTGAACACCCAGCCCACGGACTGGTGATGGGAGGGGACGACGGTGAGCACGCCCACGATCAGCGCGACGCCCAGCAAGTGCCACCACACCGAAACGGCGTTGAGCAGGCTCACGACGCGGACCCCGACGACGTTCAGCAGGGCGTGCAGCACCAGGACACCCGCGAAGATCGCCAGGATCAGGCCCGGCGTCGGGGCGACCCCCCACTGCAGCCCGGCGAACGCGGCGATGAAGCTGGCGGCGCCGTAGTCGATGCCGGCGATCCCGCCCAGCAGCCCGAGCAGGTTCAACCAGCCGGTCGTCCAGCCCCACCGCGGACCGCCGAGCCGCTGGGCCATGTAGTAGAGGCCACCGGAGGTGGGGTAGGCGCTGGTGACCTCGGCGAGCGCCGCGCCGACCAGCAGGACGGCCAGGCCGACGGCGACCCAGCCCCACATCATCACGGCCGGGCCGCCCGTCACCAGCCCGAACCCGAACAGGGTCATGCAGCCGCTGAGCACGCTGATCACGGAAAAGCTGACCGCGAAGTTGCCGAACGGGCCCATCCGGCGGACGAGTTCGGGCTCGTAGCCGAGAGCGCGAAGATGTTGGTCCTCGGGTCCGGACGCGGTGGGCGGGTGCCAGGACATGGCGAAACCTCCAGGGGAAGTCGGATATCGGGCCCGGCGCGGCGCCAGGCGGAAGGCGGTCGGTGGCGGTCAGCCGGCCATGGCGTAGGACTGGTTCATCGCCTGCCGCAGTAGGTCACCCGGTCGGTCTGCCAGGTTCTGCCAGGGCTGCAAGGAGATGAACGGGTCCATCTCGGAGAAGACCTCGGCGGCCTCCTGGCGTTGGCGGCTCGCCCAGAGGGCGTGGGCGAGGTGGCTCTCGTCCGTCACCGGCCACCGGCTGCCCTGCGCGAGCGCGGCCCGCCAGTGCCCGAAGGCACGTAGCACCGTGTCGCGGACCGTCTCGTCGTCCGTCCATTGCAGCTGGACCGCTTCCTTGCGCTCCGCGCGGCGGTAGCGGTCGACGTACAGGTACAGCGGCAGCGCGTGGAGGGCGGAACCGCCCGGTGCGCTGGGCAGGTAGGTGGCCAGGAACTCGGTCGCCGGGCCAACCTCATTACGGGCCAGCCAGAAGCGGAGCATCCGGTGGAACGCTTCCCGACCCCACGGGTCGGTCCGGCGGGCCTGGTCGAACAGCCCCCACGGACCGGGCGGGAGCATCTGGTCCGGAGCCGAAACCTTGTGTTCGAACCGCGCCTGCTGGAGGTCCAGCTGCGCGAGGGTGAGCAGCCCGAGCCACGGCACGGGATCGCCCCCGAGTACCGAAGCTGCCAGCCAGCACCACTGCCGAGCACCACCTTCGAGCGCCACGGCGTCCCGCGAGTCCGGCTGCCGCTGGCCTGCCAGCAGAGCCTGGTCGACAGCAACACGGGCGTGCAGCGTCGTCAGACCGAACGCGGCGGGCTCTTCGGAGCCCCAGTGGCGCAGGACGTCGTTGTGGCCGGCCATCACCCCAAGGACCTGGGTGCGCGACGCCCACAAACCGGGGTTGCCCCAAGAGCTGGCCAGAAGCGTGCGTGTCGACCACCACTGCCCTTGTCGCAGCTCCTCTACCGCCGCGCGTAGTTCACCGTCGTGACCGGCGGGGTGTTGCACGAGCTGATCGGCAGCTGTAGGCGCTGATGGCATGACCTGTTCCCCCTTCGTGGTCTGTCGAGTGCCGTCCCCGACCGGCCGGTGAACCGAAGACGTGGGCAGGACAGGCGGCAGAAAGCCGGATGCACCCTCGGTCGAGCAGGCAGACGGGAGTTGACTGGATCACCTCGCGGACTGCGGTTCAGTGATCGGCGACTCACTGTCTCGTTTTGGTCAGAGCAGCGCCACGACAGCCGGGTGGCATCTGTCGGATAGCGATGTCAGCAACACGTCATCGAGACGTCATCTCGTCAGATCGCGCTGTGGAGAGGCTTCTTGTCGGGTATTGCTAGAACCAGGCTCTCCCCGCGCAGGTCGCGGCCGGGCCAGGTTGAGACCACGGGGGCGGAGGCTGCGAAATGGCGAACAAGACGCTACTGGGTGCCCTGATCGAGAAGGAGGGATGGGAATTCCCGGACTTTCAAAGGGAATTCAGGGCTGCCGGAAACGAGCTGGCGCGCAACCTCAAGGACCCGCGGTTTCGCAACCTGGACATGTCGGAGGCGACGTTCCGGCGCTGGGTCGCGGGGACGGTCAGCCGGCCGACAGGGGTGTTCTTGCAGACGATCCAGCACCTGTTCGACGACAGGCCGATCGCCGAACTCCTCGCTCCACCCCGCGAGGGAGATCCAACTGCACTATCCCGGCAAGACCTTGAAAGAGAACTCGCGATGACCGCACGTGAAGCATCCGACCACGCCGCTTCCGTTGCGTCCGCCTTCCTCTCCGACCTGTCCATAGAACAGGTCCAGGAAGACGTGCGCCGACTCGCCCGCACCTACAACAACCGGCCGCCGTTCGACGTGCTCCGCGAAGCCCGGCAGCTCCGGGCAGATGCCGAGGAGCTCCTGGACCGCACCCATATTCCCGAGCAGCGCCAGCTGCTGCTGATCGCGATCGGCCAGACGACGGCCTTGCTCGCCATGACGGCATTCGACCTCGGCTCCCTGGGCGAAGCCACCCGGCTTGCCCGGTCCGCCGGCATGTACGCGGAAGCCACCCGCTTCAACCCCCTGGCCGCGTTCGCGGCCGGCACACTCGGCATGCTCGCCTACTGGGAGGGACGCCCGAGCGAGGCGATCCGCTTCATCCGCCAAGCCAACTCCTTCACCGGGGTCGGTGCGGCCGGCCGGACCCGCATCGCCGCCATCGAGGCCAGGGCCTACGGTCACCTCGGTGACCGGCAACGAGCGACGACTGCGGTCGAGCGTGCACTCGACCTCGACCCCGGAGAGGTGGACGATCTCCACGACGAGGTCGCCGGGGAGTTCCTCCACGGCCCGGAGCGGATCTCGCGCTCGCACGGCACCACGTTCCTGCTCCTGCGGGACGGCGCGGGTGCCCAACAGCACGCCCGGCGTGTGCTGGAGCTTCAGGCCGCGTTGCCCGAGGCGCAGCGGATGCCCCGGATCGAGGCGGAGGCGCGGGCGGACCTTGCGGCGGCGTTGATCCTCGGCAACGAACTGGACGAAGCCGCGGAGGTCTTGAAGCCCATCACATCGCTCGCTCCCGAGCGTCGCGCCGCAGGGCTGGTCGAGCGAGTCGTCCACGTCGGCCGACTGCTCACCACGGAGCCCGTCAGGACCTCACCTGGCGCCATCGCGCTCAAGGAAGCGCTGGAGGAGTACACCCGGGTCGCCGCCCCGAGGCAGATCGTCGGTGGCAGCGTCGCACGACTGGCTATCGAATAAGCACCGCAGTTCGGCAGGGGTGGGGCGGACCGGCAGCGTGCCGGTCCGCCCCACTGCGGTCAGCGCGGTGAGCCGACGGCAGCCAGGATCTCCCGTTCCCGACCCGGGACGATGCCGTGGGCGGACGCGCGGGGGTGCGGTACCGGTGAGTTGCCAGCCCGGAGCCACTCCCAGGTGTCCCGCACCGTCTCTTCCAGAGGGCGGCAGGTGAAGCCGGCCGCGTAGGCGGGTTCGGAGTCAACCAGCCAGACGCCCTCGTTGGTCCGCCACAACGGCAGCTCCGTCCACTGCCGCACCCCGTGCTCCAGCAGCACCCCGTCCGGCACCCAGCGCAGTTGACCCCGGTTGCCCGTTACGTCCAGGCACGCCTGGAGGAAGCTGCCCATTGTGTCCCGCCCGATCGGCGCGGTCACGTTGTGGACGCCGCCGCCGGGTCGCTCAGTGGCGTCGACGGCGAAGCGCGCGACATCGCGCACGTCGACCGGCTGAATGGTCTTGCCCGCGCTGCCGGGGGCCAGGATCTCGCCGCCTTGCTCGGCCCGCCGGAGCCACCACGGGAGGCGGCCGACGTACTCACCCGGGCCCAGGATCACGCCAGGGCGAAGCAGCCAGGACCGGTCGGCGCCGAAGGTCTCGACCACGGCCCGCTCGCCGCCGGCCTTCTGACGCCCGTAGTGGAGATCGGGGCCCAGCCAGCCCTCCGGGTTCCGGCCGTAGTCGCTCCCGGCATCGGCGGGCCCGTCCATCAACGGGTCACCGACCTTGAGCGGGTGGTCCGGCCACCCCGCGTACACCGAGACCGTCGAGACGTAGACGTAGCGGTCGGTGGTGCTCTCCAGCGCCCGTGCACCCGCGAGCACCACCTTCGGCGGCTGCTCGCCGGCCGAGGTGTCGATCACCGCGTCCCACGGACCCTGCGCAGCCAGCCGGGTCAAGTCCTCGACCGACGTCCGGTCTCCCAGCACCTGCCGTACGCCGGGCAGAGCAACTCCCGACCGCCCCCGGTTGAACGTCGTCACACTCCAGCCACGCCCCAGCGCCTCCTCGACCACAGCCTTGCCCAGAAACCAGCCCCCACCGACCACCAAGATGTCCATGCCCGGCATCCTGCCCAGAACCGGTGCCCGCTGGCCACCCCGTGGCAGCGCCCGGGCCAAGTTGCGGCAGGTCGGGGCCGTGATCGTGGCGAAGATGACACCCCGATGGCACCCGTGTGCGAATTCGCTCGCCAGGTGACAGGCAGACGCCATGGCCCTGTCGGTCGCTACTCGGAAGACTTGGCCGCTCACCCGCTGCGACTTCGTCCGGCTTCCCGGAGGACCGAGCAGCGCCAAGGGGAGAGGAGATCCGATGGAGAGCACCGCACCTGCGGTCCAGCCGGAGGAGGAGGGCGGCCTGCTGGTCGCCGTCCGTGGCATCCGGGCCGCGCGTTCCCGGGCCGACGTGCCGTCCGACAACACGGGCGGCAAGTCCGACCAGAACGACACCTGAGAGACCGCCCACGATGCATGAGACCGCCTCGTGGGCGGTGCGCCTGGGTGGGGACCAGTTCCTCACCCAGGCGCTCCACCGCTCCTACGCCGTGATCCCCGCCGGGAGCGCCGACACCGCTCCCCTCTTGTCCTGGGACGACCTCAACACCATCCTCGCCACCCACCGCATCGACCCGCCCCGACTGCGGCTCTCGCAGGACGGTGAGACCGTCCCCGTCGGCCGGTACTCGACCCCCGCCACCAACCGGCGCGGGGCGACCTGGAATCGGCTGCACCCGGCCCAGCTCCACGCCAGGCTCGCCGAGGGCGCCTCGCTCGTGGTGGACGCGATCGACGAGATCCACCCGCCGATCCGCACCGCCGCCGAAGCGCTGGAGCGCTTCATCGGCACGCCCGTGCAGACCAACCTCTACGCCTCCTGGACCGAGCAGGAGGGCTTCGGCCGGCACTGGGACGACCACGACGTGGTCGTCGTCCAGCAGTACGGGGCGAAGCGCTGGCGGCTGTGGGAGCCGACCCGGCAGGCCCCGACCTTCCGCGACGTGGACTCCCCGGAGGAACCCGAGGGCGAGCCGGTCGCGGACTTCGTCCTCCACCCGGGCGACGTCCTGTACCTGCCGCGCGGCTGGTGGCACAGCGTCACCGCCGACCAGGGCAGCGAGTCGCTGCACCTCACCTTCGGACTGGTCGCCCAGACCGGCGCCACGCTCCTCGGCTGGCTGGTGGACGAGCTGCACGAGAGCCCCGCCGTGCGGAAGGACGTCCCGTTCCACGCCGCAGCGGACGAGAAGGCCGCCTACCTGGCCGACCTGCGGACCGCAGTGCTCACCGCGCTGTCAGACCCCGACCTGATCGACCGCTGGGGTTGGTCCTCCGGTACCACCCACTTCGGCCGACCGGCCGCATCCCTGCCCTACGTGGAGTCCCTCCCCGCGGACAGGGAAATCACGGTGCGGATCACCGCCCCGCGCGCCGACCTCGCCAGCAACCCGGCCGCCGGGACCGTCACCCTGTCCGCAGCCGGAACCGCGTGGGACTTCTCCGAGCGCGCCGCGCCCGTCCTGCAAGCCCTGCTGACCGGAGACACGGTCAGCATCGGGGCCCTCGCCGACATCGCCGACCTGGAGGTCAAGGACGTGGCCGGCGTCCTGACCGTCCTCGTCCAGGGCCAGGCCCTCGCCGTCGTCGGGGTCGGCCGGTGAGCCCGGATCTCGGCCTGGGGACCTACCGGGTGCGCGCCGTCGGCGAAGCGGCGCGCACCGCCCTCACAGCCGGGGCGAAGTGGATCGACACCGCCCCCAACTACGCTCACGGCCGGGCACACCATGATGTGGCCCCGGTGCTCGCCGAGCACCCGACTGCCAAGGTGACGACGAAGACCGGGTTCCACCCGGACGGCCGCCACAGCATCGCCCCCGAGGACGTCCGCGCCCAGACCGAGGAGTCGCTCGCCGTCCTCGGTCGTGCCGACATCGTCTTCGTCCACAACCCCGAACGGTCCGACCACGACCGGCAACAACTGCAGCACAACCTCCGTGCCGCGTTCGCCGTGCTGGAGGAATTCGCACAGGCTGGTCGCATCGGGGGTTACGGCGTCGCCACCTGGGCCGGCTTCACCCGCCAGGCGTTCACTATCTCCGAACTGATCGCGCTGGCCGGCGAAGCAGCCGGGTCTGCGAACCACCACCTCGCTGGCGTACAGCTGCCGGTGAGCCTCGTCATGGCCGAGCCGATCACACAGGCACTCGACGGAGCCGGACCGCTCATCGACGCGCGCGACGCCGGGATCGCGACGTTCGCGTCCGCGCCCCTGCACGGTGGTGAACTGCCGGGCCTGATGACACCCGAACTGGTGAACCTCATCCAGCCGGGATCGACCCCGCACACTGCGGCGTTCCAGCTCATCGGGGCCTGCCCCGCTCTGGACGTCGTCCTCACCTCGACCAGCACCCTCCAGCACTGGGAGGATGCCCGGGACGCTCTCGCCCAGCCGATCCCCGACGCACGACTCAGGACGGTGCTCGATGTCCTTTCAGCCGGATGACGACACCCGGCACGACCTGACGGCAGCGCACACGAAGGCCGCCGGATTCCTCGGCCTGGTGTGCACCGGACCGCAGGTCTTCGGTACCTCCGGAGCCACGGTCGGTCGCCAGGCCGAGGACGTCTGGCTCCGGGTCTCCAGGAGCAGCCGCCGCCGGGCGCCCCGGCCGACCGGCCAGGGTGCCCTCGGCGCTGAACAGCTCGTCCCCGCAACCGTCCCACGTCCCCGACTCCACGACACCCTGGACTGGACGGAGGCCAGCTGGTTCTACCAGGCCGACGTCTTCGACCTGGTAGGTCCTGCGGTCTCATCGACCCCGGACCTCCGCAGCGACCCCGGCCTGGATGATGGCTGGTGGACCGTGCTGCGGAACGCCCTGGCGGGTATCGCGGAAGCACCCACTGCGAAGATCACTCTCCGCCAGACGTGGATCGAGGAGGTCTTCCCGAAGTACCTGGGCATCCCGGCCCCCGCCGAAGTCGAGCGGATCGCCGGCCACGGTGACCTCCAGTGGGCCAACCTGACTGCGGAGCCGCTCGAGATCCTCGACTGGGAGCGATGGGGCCTTGTGCCGGTCGGCTACGACCCCGCGGTCCTGTGGGTGAGCAGCCTCCTCGTACCGGGGGTTGCGAACCGCGTTCGGAGTGAGTTCGCCGAGATCCTGGAAACGCCCGCCGGACGTATCGGTCAGCTGATCGCTCTCGCAGAGATGCTCCAGGCAGTAGACCGGGGGTACTACCCGGAACTGGCACCGCTCCTCGCGGACCAAGCCCAGGAGCTGACCGGCGTTCTCGGGTGGCCGGGAGTCAGCACCAGCCCCAGCTAGACATGGACCTTCGGGAGCAACCCATCGAGCACGTTCTGCATCAAGCGGAACAACGGCTCGGCACCAGCCTCAACCGGGCCACACTGCTGCGGAAGCGTCGCACGATCGGAGCCCGTACAGACCGCTCGACCTGGGTCCGGGTGGAACGCCGCCCCTGGGCGCGCGCCCAGGAACAAGGACTGGACGGGCCTCGGGCCGCAGCGAAGCTGGCCGGAGTTGCGATGCCTCGCTGGGTCAGGGCGGCAGCATGGCAGGACCTGGAAGGCGAGGCGGTCTGGCAGGCGGATGAGACCTCACTCTTGCCGGGCAGCCCGGTCGGGCCGGCGGTCGCGGTCACCGACCCGAAGTTGTCCGACAGGTGGTGGAGCTCGCTGAACGCCTCGCTGGCCGCATTGGCAGACCACCGCACCACGCGGATAGCGACTCCGGACACCGAACAGATCACCCAGGAGCTGGTCGACGACACTATCCGGTCCGCCTTCCCGGAAGCAGTGAACACCCGAGTGGACCGTTGGTGTCCGGCCCACTCGGATCTCAACTGGGCGAACGTCACCGGCCCCGAGTTCTGCCTGTTCGACTGGGAGGACTGGGGGATGGCACCGAGTGGCCTCGACTCGGCGTCGCTGCTGGCCGCCTCCTTGGCCGTCCCGGCGCTCGCGGATCGCGTTCGCCGCGAGCGCCGGGCAGACCTTGAGAGCCGGGACGGCATGGTGATGCGCCTCTTCGTCCTGGCAAAGATCGCCGGGCCACATGCCCACCCGGACGATCCGCGGGTGGCACCAGCGTGGGCCGAAGCCGAGCAACTGATCAGCTCGCTTCAACAGGCGTGACGGTGGGTACCAGGAGCCGAAGCACCTGCGCCGGCACGTGCTCTATCAGGGGCGAGCTGCCCGAGGGTCTGGCGTGACCGTCAGGTCCTGCGGGCAATCGCATGTACGGGAGGAGCGCAGTGGGGTTATCGGACGTGGTGATCACGACTCTCGCCGGAGCGGGAGCGGTGATCCTCGGAGTACTCGCCCACAGTTGGCTTGATCGAGGGCGTCGAGGGCACCGCAGTGCGGCCGACCAGCAGCTGGCTGCCTACCAGGAACTCCTGAGCAGATATGCCCGGTTGATGGCGGCGATCAGGCAGGCCCCCGATCAGGGCTCTGCGTGGAGTGACGATCTTGCCGGGTGGGACGTGGCTCTGGTGCGAGTGGGCCTGCTTGCCCCTGCGCCGGTGGCGGTCGAGGCGGACCGCTTCGGCCGGTCCTTTGCGTCGTTCCTGGAACGTGTCCAGCGGGACGCCGGACCGGCCGGCCCGCAGCTTGGCCAATCGGAATTCCAGGACTATGCGGACGGGCTTGATCGGGCGCAGAAGCACCTGGTGGCCGTGATGCGACGGTCGCTGGGGGTGCACCGGCGCACTTGGTGATCTGCCGGGTACGGGTGAGCAGGGCCGGTGCGCTCGGGCCCGAGGTTCACCACGTCAGGGGCTGGCGTTCGTAGAAGAGGCCGCCGGTGGGGCCGTCGTCGGGGAGGGTGGCGAGCCAGACGGGTGTGTCTGCGGCTTCCTCGGGGGTGCGGTCCGTCTCCTCGTAGGCCATGCGGGTGTTCATCCGGCCGGGGGCTGCTGCGTTGACGAGGATGCCGGTACCGTCGAGTTCGGCGGCGAGGATCTGGGTGAGGGCGTTGAGGCCGGCCTTGGAGACGCGGTAACTCACGTTGCCGGTGCCCATGTTGTTCTGGGAGCCGAGGTGGCTGGTGATGTTGACGATCCGGCCGAAGTTGTTCTTCCGCATCTCGCCGATGGCGGCGGCGCTGAGGCGCCAGGCGCCGAGCAGGTTGGTGTCGAGGGTGGCGCGGATCTTCTCGAAGTCGGGCGCTGCGGCTGGCTGTTGGCGGTCGATGGCGACGGCGGCGTTGTTGACCAAGATGTCCAGGCGGCCGAACGGGGCGGCGACATCGGCGACGGCCCGGGCAACGCTCGCGGGGTCGGTGACGTCGAGGACGTGGGAGTGCACCATCAGGCCCTTGCGGCCCAGGGCCGTCTCGGCGTCGCGGCCGGCCAGGCGATCGCGCACGCCCATGACGACGTGGATGCCCTGTGAGGCGAGTTGGGCGGCGACGGCGAAGCCGAGGCCGCGGTTGCCGCCGGAGACGAGTGCGACGCGCTGGTCCGAGAAGTCGGTCATGCGACCAGTGTGGCGAGCAGTTGGTCGAGTCGCTGGACTTTCGGGTCCTTTACGGTGAGTGGGAGTTCGGCACGGGCCGCTGCGGCGCGGGCCGCGTTCCGCTGGGACGGTGCGGCGGTGATCATCGGGATGGCCGTTTCCAGAAGGTGGACCGCGTGGTCGGCGTCGCCGAGGGCGGTGTGGGTCCGGGCGTTCTGGATGGTGTAGGTGGCCAGGTCGCGTCGCTTGGCGGCCGGCATGAGGGCCAGCGCGGTGGCGTAGTTGTTCTGGGCGAGGGTCGGGCGGCCCAGGTCGGCGTGGCAGGTGGCGGTCTGGGCGTGGAACTCCGCCGTGTCGAAGTAGCTGGTCCAGGCGGGGTCCTCGTCACCGGCTGCGGCGCGGTCCATCTGGGTCTCGGCGGCGGACAGCAGGCGGTCGCACTCGGCGCTGTCTCCGCAGGCCGCCGCCGCGCGGGCCTGCCGCAGCAGCAGCATGGCCAGGGTGCGGGGGGTGACGGCGCCCGCACCTTCAACGGCGGCTTCCGCGAGCGTGAGGGAGTCGGCGAACAGGCCGTGGTCGTAGCACTGGAGGCTGAGCGACTTGACGATGTTGGCGCCCAGTGCGCGGTCGTTGGCGGTGTGGGCGGCTCGTAGGCCGCTGGTCCAGTACCGCTGGGCCGCGGTGTGGAGTCCGGCGTCGAAGGAGGACCAGCCGGCGAGGCGGGCGAGTTCGGCGCTGAGGCGGAGCAGCCGCTGGCCGACCCGGTCGGTGTAGGAAGCTTCCTTGAGGATGCCGGTGACGGTGTCGAGTTCGGCGTCCAGGAGATGGCGGGCCCGAGGGCCGCCGAGGCGGGCCTCCAGGCGTCGGAGCCGGGGAAGGCCGCTCTCCAGGTCTGCGACGAGCTGCTTGTCTACGCGGCCTCCGGCGAGCGCTGCGGCCACCGGTTCGGGGTCTCGGGTGAGCCACTGGCCGGCCAGCACGATCAGGGCCTGGCCGCCGAGCTTCATGAACCCGCGTCGGTCGGGCATGGCGTGCTCCAGGGTGTCGTCCAACGCCTGGAGCGTCCCCGCCCTCGTCCAGGGGAAACCGGTCTGGACCGGGCCGCCGTCCGGCAGCCAGCCGGGCCAGCCGAGCCGGTGCACCTCACTCAGCGGTATGCCGACCGCCTCGGCGAGGGCGGCCTGGCTCTCGGCATCCGGCTCGACGCCCCAGTGCTCCCACTTCCACGCCTTGCGCCGGTCCGCCGACCGGCGGGTGGGCTTGGCGACGATGTCCACGACGTCCTGGTAGGTCCAGCCGCGCTCGTCGCGGACGACGCTCAGCGGGTGAACCAGCCGTATTGGTGTGCGTAAGCCGGCAGCTCGGCCCATCCCCAACCCTCCGATGTGTTCACCGGATTGTAGCCGGTTCGCCACTGTGTGCTGATGCTACATCTGGGGCGGCTGGGGTCAGAAGACGACAGGAAGACGACAAGCCTCGTCTGTTCAGAGGGAGTTGATCGGGGGTTAGCTAGTGCTCCCCCCGAAGGGTGTCCGGCTGGAAAGACAACGGCCGGACACCCGGGGGCGGCCGGGGACCACCTCAGAGACCTGTTGCTGACCCGGCCGCGCAGCGAGACGACGTCACGCCGACGGACCGCTCGCACCGATCGCACTGGGCGCGGCAAGCCGGTCGCGCCCGCATCTGCTCACCTTGTACGCCGCTCCAGTCCGCCGTGCCCTCGTGCCGCCGGGCGGGTCCGGCGTGCCCGCCCCTGGAGGAGCCCCATGCCCCGAAGGACCGCTGTCGTGACCGGCGGAGCCGGATTCATCGGCTCCCACCTGTGTGACGCGCTGATCCGCGACGACTTCGCCGTGGTCTGCGTGGACAACTTCCTGACCGGCAGCCGCGACAACATCGCGCACCTGGTCACCTCCCCGTACTTCGAGCTGGTCGAGCAGGACGTCAACGACAAGCTCGCCGTCGCGGTCCCGGTGGACGTGGTGTTCCACCTCGCCTCGCCGGCGTCCCCGGCGGACTACCTGCGCCACCCCATCCCGACCCTTTCCGTCGGCTCCGTCGGCACGTTGAACGCGCTGGAGCTGGCGAAGGAACGCGGCGCCCGGTTCGTCCTGGCCTCGACGTCGGAGGTGTACGGCGACCCGCACCAGCACCCGCAGACCGAGGGGTACTGGGGCAACGTCAACCCGATCGGCCCGCGCAGCGTCTACGACGAAGCCAAGCGCTTCGCGGAGGCCGCCACCGCGGCGTACCGCCGCGAGTTCGGCACCAACACCGCGATCGTGCGGATCTTCAACACCTTCGGCCCCCGGATGCGGGCCGACGACGGCCGCGCGGTGCCGGCCTTCGTCACCCGGGCACTCGCTGGGCAGCCCCTCCAGGTCGCCGGGGACGGCGGCCAGAGCCGCTCCCTGTGCTACGTCGAGGACACGGTCGCCGGGCTGCTCGCGGTCGCCGCGAGTGACCACCCCGGCCCGGTCAACCTCGGCACCGAGGACGAGCGCACGGTCTTGGCCCTCGCCCACCTGGTCCTCGACCTCACCGGCTCCGCCGCGGAGGTCGAGTTCACCGACCTGCCCGAGGACGACCCGGTCCGCCGCAGGCCGGACACCACCGTGGCCCGTGAGGTGTTCGGGTGGGCGCCGCGCACGGCGATCGAGGACGGCCTGGCCGCCACCGTCGCCTGGTTCACCCAGCAGCTCGCCGCCGGGGCCACCCGGTGAACGCCCCGACCGCCGCCGACCTTGGCGAGCTCTGGGCAGACGGGTACACCGTCGTCCCGGCCGTTGTCACCGGCCCGCTGCTGGAGCGGCTGCGTACCGAGGCCGACGCCCTGGTGGCCGCGTTCGAGGGTGGCCACCGCGGCGAGGACTTCTGGTCCTTCACCCGCGATGGAGAGTGCACGCCGGTGCTCTACCGCGTCCACAACCTTGAGCAGCAGCCGGGCGCCCCACTCGCGGCCGGGCTGTTCGCCACCGGCCCGCTGCACCACCTCGCCGAGAGCATCCTGGGCTGTCCAGCGCGGGCCCGGGTCATCGCCATGATCGTCAAGATGCCGCACGTGGCCGCCGCCGTCCCCTGGCACCGCGACCGCACCGACGCCGAACCCGGCCACGCCATCAACCTGAGCCTGTTCCTGGACGATTCGGACGCCTCCAACGGGGCGCTGGAGTTCGTTCCCGGCAGCCACCTGCTGGCCGACGACGCCGACGTCGACCGGGCCCGCGAGGCCGGGCCCGTCCAGACGGTCGGCGCACTGGCCGGCGACGTGGCCGTGCACGACGTGCGGGCCGTCCACGCCTCGCGTCCCAACCCCACCGCGCGGCCCCGCCGCAGCCTCGTCATCGAGTTCGTCCCCGACACCACGGAGGCACCGTGACCAGCCCCGCACCCACCCGCCGCCCGAAGGTCGCCACCATCACGGTCGGCACCAACGAGGCGCGCTGGCTGCCCGCCTGCCTGTCCACCCTCCTCGCCAGCGACACCTCCGACCTCGACCTCACCGTCTGGTACGTCGACAACGCCTCCACCGACGGCAGCACCGTGCTGGTCCGCGACGACTTCCCCACGGTGCGGATCATCGAGAACGACGCGAACCTGGGCTTCGCCCGCGCCAACAACGTCGGCATGCGCGCCGCCCTGACCGCCGGCGCCGACTACGTGTTCCTCGTCAACCCCGACACCCGCACCCCGGCAGACCTCGTCCGGCAGCTGACCGCCTTCATGGAGCAGTGGCCCACCTACGGCATCTGCGGCCCCATGCAGTACACCTACACCGCCGCCGACGGCGACACCGTCGCCCTGGACGAGCACAACGAGTGGTCGACCCACGCGCTGAAGCTGGGCGAGGTTGACGGCTTCGTGGGCGACCGCCCGAACCGACCCTCCCCGGCCGGCCCCGCGCACGGCCGTGCCCCCGCCACCCTGGAGCACGCATACGTCCAGGGCTCGGCCTTCTTCGTCCGCGCCACGGTCCTGCGCACCCTCGGCCTGTTCGACCGGGTCTTCCACACCTACTACGACGAGACCGACCTGTGCCGCCGGGCCCGCTGGGCGAACTGGCGAGTCGCCCTCAACCTGGACCTGGGCATCCAGCACTACGGCGGCGGAAGCACTGGAGCGAGCACCTACCGGCGGGTGCAGATGCGCCGCAACCGCTACTACTTCCTGCTCACCGACATCACCTGGACATGGCCCGCGATCCTCTCCCTGGCCGGGCGGTGGTTGCGCCAGGACCTGGCCGGCCGCTCGGTCGGTGGCAACACCACCCCGGTCCGCGGGTGGGCGGAGACAGCCGCCGCCGCGTGGTGGCTGCTGGGGCTCGCCCCGACCATCGCGCGCCGCCGCCGCGCCCACCGCCGCCTGCGCGCTGCCGGGGTCGCGCGGTGAGGGTGCTGTTCGCCGGAGACTTCCACTGGCAGGCCGGATCGGCGCACATGGTCGCCGAGTACGTGCGCGCCGCCCCAGCGCTGGACTGCGAAGTCGCCCTGGCCGGGCCGCTGTGCCGCCTGGACGACCAGGTCCCCGGCCTCCTGCCGATCGTCGACGACCTCGCCTGGGGCACCCACCTGGTCCTGGTCTTCGAGGGCCGCCAGTTCCTGGACGAGAAGCGGCTGGAGCTGTGCGAGCGCTTCCCGCGCGAACGCCGGATCGTCCTGGACCCGGACGCGCACTGGGGCGAGCACACCGTCCTCGGCGCCGACGACTCCGCCGGAGCCTACGGCCACCAGCAGTGGCAGCAGCTCTACCACCAACTGAGCGACCTGATCCTCCAGCCGCGCCTCGGCGAACTCCCGGACGGCGCGCAGTTCTTCCCCTACTTCGGGATGCCCAAGCCGACGCACCGACCGGAGCGGGCACCGGCCGCGACCTACGACCTCCAGTACGTCGGCGCGAACTGGTGGCGCTGGGACGCCCTCGCCCAGCTCGTGGAGGCCACCCGGTTGGCGAGGCCGCCGCTGACCCGCCTGCGGGTGGCCGGCCGCTGGTGGTCCGGCGACCCCCACCCCGAGCACCTCACCGCCACCGCCAACCGGCCCGGCTGGCTGGCCGAGCGCGGCGTCAAGGTCACCGGCCCCGTCCCGTTCGGCCAGGTCCTCACCCAGATGGCGAAGGCCGAGATCACCCCGGTCCTGGCCCGCCCCCTGCTCGCCCACCAGCACCTGCTCACCCCCCGCATGTTCGAGACCGTCGCGGCCGGCAGCATGCCCGCCCTGCCGCCCGAACTCGCCTACACCACCAGCCTCTACGGCGAGGACATCACCCCGTTCCTCCTCGGCGAGGACCCTGCCGGGTGCCTCGCGCGGCTGCTGCGCGACGCCCCCGCCAACCGCCGGCGGCTGGGCCGCATCCAGGACGAACTCCGCCGCGGCTTCAACTACCGGCGCGTTCTCGGCCAGCTCCTCGCCTTCACCCAATAGCCCAGGAAGGACCTCCGTGCCCAACATCCTGCTCACCGGCATCACCAGCTGCGAGAGCCGAGGAGTCGAGGCCCTCGCCCGTTCCCTGGCCACCGCGCTGGCCCCCACGCCGGACACCACGATCACCGTCCTCACCCAGACCCCCGACCTGGACGCCGAGGCCCTGGCCGGCAGCGGAGCCGACTGCACCGCGGACCCGTTCGTCCTCTCCCGCTCCTGGGCAACCCTGCGACCGGTCGAAACCGAGCCGCACCGACGTGAGCGCGCCTCGCGCCTGCTCCAGCACGCGGACCTGGTCCTCGCTACCGGCGGCGACCTGCACACCTCCGACTACGGCGTTTCCACCTCCTACCTCGCCGTGCTCGACCGGGCCCAGCAGCTCGGCATCCCCACCGCGATGGTCGGCCAGTCCGTCGGCCCGCTCACCGACCCCGCCGAACAGGCCGCGTTCACCGCCACCGCCCAGCGGCTCGACCTGCTGACCGTCCGCGAGAGCACCACCCTGTCCTACCTCACCGAGCAGCTCGGCCTGCCCGCCGACAAGGTCCAGCTCTCCGCCGACCCCGCTTTCCTCCTCCAGCCCTCCGCGCCGGACCGCGCCCAGCAGTTACTCAGTGACGCCGGCTTCGACACCGGGCAGGAGTACGTGTGCCTGGCGCTGAGCCGGGGCGTCACCCGCTACAGCCCGATCACCGACGCCGAGCACCTCGACGCGCTGACCCGCCTCGCCGACACCCTGTGGCGCCTACGCTGCCGGCCCCTGGTCCTCGTCCCGCACTGCCACGACTCCCGCGAGCACAACGACGACCGCCTCCTGGCCCGGCAGATCGCAGCCCGCCTGCCCGGTGTGCCGGTGCACGTCCTGGACGCCGACGGCACCGGAGCCAGCGACTACAAGGCCGTCCTCGGCGGTGCGGAACTGGTGATCTCCGAGCGCCTGCACGCCTCGATCGGTGCCCTGTCCAGCGGCACCCCCGCCGTCGCTCTCGGCCACAGCCCGAAGTTCCACGGCGTCCTCGCCGACACGTACGGTCCCGCCGTCCCGGCCGGCGACGTCCACCGTGACATCGCCGAGTTCACCGCCGACCCTGCCGCCGCCGAGCATCTCGCCCGCCTGGACACCGAGAAGCTCCGCGACCACCTCGCCACCCGGCTCCCCGCCGCGGTAGCGCTCGCCACGGCGGACATCGCCCGGGTACACGCACTCCTCAACTCCTGACCCTCCCAACCAGATCGGAGAACAGCATGGCCCTGCACCTGGTCACCGGCGGAGCCGGATTCATCGGCTCCCACCTCGCCGACCGGCTCCTGGCCGCCGGACACGAGGTCGTCGTCCTGGACAACCTCGACGGCGGCAAGAAGGAGAACGTCCCCGCCGGTGCGACCCTCGTCACCGGGTCGATCGCCGACCGCGCCGTGGTGGACGACCTCTTCGCCGACCACGCCTTCGACAGCGTCTTCCACCTGGCCGCGTTCGCCGCCGAGGGCATCAGCCACGCAGTCAAGGCCCACAACTACGAGGTCAACGTCCTCGGCAGCACCCACCTGATCAACGCCGCCCTGCGCACCAAGGTCCGGTACTTCTCCTACGCCTCCTCCGTCGCCGTCTACGGCACCGGCCGCGTCCCGATGTGCGAGGACGACCACCCGCAGCCCGTCGACAGCTACGGCAACGCCAAGCTCACCATCGAGCGCGAACTCGCCATCACCGCACAGATGCAGGGCCTGCCGTTCACGGCGCTGCGGATGCACAACGTCTACGGCGAGCGGCAGAACATGGGCGACCCCCTGCGCAACGCGGTGGCGATCTTCCTCAACCAGATCATGCGCGGCGAGCCGATCACCGTGTACGGCGACGGCAGCCAGCGCCGCTCCTTCACCTACGTACACGACATCGTCGGCTGCTTCCTCGACGCCGCCGAGACCCCCCGGCACTGGAACCGGGTGATCAACGTCGGCAGCCAGCAGCCCTGCACCGTCCTGGAGATGGCCCACGCGGTCCGCGAGGCGATGGGCGTCCCCGACCACCCAATCCGCCACCTGGACACCCGCGAGGAGGTCCACGCCGCCTACACCAGCAGCGAACTCGCCCGGATGCTGCTCGGCGGCTGGGAGGACACCCCGCTGGCCGCCGGCCTCGACGCCACCGCCACCTGGGCCAAGGGCCACGGCCCCGTTACCCCGCGCAGCACGCTCACCCTCGAAACCGGCCCCGACACCCAGCCCGAGTGGTACGCCACCGCCACCTCCCGGACGGACGCCCCGTGACCAAGCCCGCCGAGACCGCCGCCGCCCCGGCCGTCGAGACCATCGCCACCGACGTCGGCGGCGTCCTCTACTACGACGAGCCCTTCGAACTCGCCTGGCTCCAAGGCGTCCTGGAGCTGGCCGGCGAAGCCAACCCGACCCTGACCATCGAGCACTTCACCGCCGAGATGCGCCGCTTCTACCTCCAGCGGGCCAGCGCCACCGCCAACCCCGGCCTCTACAGCCCGGCCGGCACGCACGCCTGGACCAGCGTCCGCCACCGCTGGGCCGACCTCGCGCAGCTGGTCCCCGGAGCCGTCGCCGCCTTCGCCGCCCTCGCCGAACACCGGCCGGTGTGCGTGGTCGCCAACCAGCCCCCCGAGTGCGAGGAGGTCCTACGCGCCAGCGGCACCACCGAGCACCTGGCACTCGTCGCCCTCGACACCACCGTGGGCATCGCCAAGCCCGACCCCGGCCTCCTCGGCTGGGCCATCGAACAGCTCGGCTGGAACCCGGCCACCACCCTCATGGTCGGCGACCGGCCCGACCACGACGCCGCCCCCGCCCAGCGCCTCGGCGCCCACGCCGCTCTCGTCACCCCGCCCACCGGCTGGAGCGCCCCGCCCGGCACCGACCCGACGCTGGTCGCCGCCTACCGGGAGGTGCGGGCCGAACGCCTGGAGGTCCGCCGGCACCCCGCCGCAGACCACAGCCTGCACGCCCGCGACCTCGCCGACCTGGCCACCCTGCTCACCGACAGCGCCCCGGCCCGGCGCCGCCCGGCGGTGGCCCGGTGACTGTCCCCCTCACCGTGGCGGTGTGCAGCAACCGGCTGGGCCTGCTCCCGGCCGCCCTCGACCGGCTGCCCGGTCTCCTCGGCCCGGACGACCACCTCGTGGTCGTCGTGGACACCGCCGCGGACGCCACCACCCAACGGCGACTCGCCCAGACTGCCGACCGGCGACGCACCGTCTTCTTCAACGGGGCCACCATCGGCCTGTCCTACAGCCGCAACCTCGCCCTGAAAGAGGCCCCCACCCGGCACGTCGTATTCGTGGACGACGACATCGTCCCCACCACCGCCGCCATCGAGCACCTGCGATCCACGCTCGCCGACGGAGCGCACGTGGCCGGCACCCGGATCACCGCCGACCTCCAGGGACGCCGAACCCCGTGGTGGCTCACCGCCGGGCAACTGCACTACCTCGGCTCCCACCACCCCGACCTGCCCGCCAGCATCTGGGGCGGCTGCTTCGCCCTCGACCGCGACCACGCCCGCCTGCTCGGGCTGGACTTCGACAGCCGCCTGGGCCGCGTAGGCAACAACCTGGCCTCCGCCGAAGACACCACGCTCGTACGCCGGCTCACCGCCCTTGGCGCGACCACCGCAGTCCTCCACGACACCCAGGTCCGCCACCTGATCCCCGCCCACCGTCTCCGCCCCGGCTACCTCCTGCGCCGCGCCTACTGGCAGGGCCGCAGCGAAGTCCGCCGCCGCACCGCGCGCGCCGGCCTGCACAAGGAGTGGAGACGCAACCGCTCCGGCGGCCCCGGTACGCGACCCGCCGTGCTCGCCCTCCTGTACACCGCCGCCGTGCTGACCGGCATCGGCCGCGAACTCCTCGAACCGGCCCGGAGTCACTCGTGAAGATCGCCATGCTCAACCCGCCCCACCGGTACGGGCAGGACACCACCCAGTGGATCTCCGTCCCGCCACAGGGCTACGGCGGCATCCAGTGGGTGGTCGCCACCCTCATCGACGGACTCCTGGCCGCCGGGTGCGAGATCCTCCTCGTCGGCGCCCCCGGCACCGCCCCCCGGTCGGGCGTGACCGTATCGAACGCCACCACCTACGACACCACCCTGGAAGCGCTGCGCGCGTTCGACCCGGACGTGGTGCACGACCACACCAACGGCCAACTGCTGCCCGCCGAACCCGACTGGCCCGCAGTCCGCACCCACCACCTCAACGGTGTGCCCGAGCACCGGGTAAACGGCGTCTACCTCTCCCACGCCCAGCGCCGAGCCGCCGGGTCTGCGGACGCGCCGATCATCCGGCTGCCGGTCAACCCCGACCGCTACACCTACCGGGAGAAGAAGGACGACTTCCTGCTGTTCCTCGGCCGGGTCTCCGTCCACAAGGGCGCGCGGGATGCCGCCGCCTTCGCCCAAGCCGCCGGCCTCCCGCTGAAACTCGCCGGACCGGCATGGGAGCCGGATTACCTTCACGGCATCCTCGCCGACTACCCCGGCACGGAGTACATCGGAGAGGTCGGAGGTAGCCGCCGCACCAGCCTGCTCGCCGGTGCGGCGGCCCTGCTTGCCCTCTCGCAGCCGTTTGGCGGCCCCTTCGGAGGCGAGTGGATCGAGCCCGGGGCCACCGTCGTCGCCGAGGCCGCCGTCAGTGGCACCCCGGTCATCGCCACCGACAACGGCTGCTTGGGCGAGATCGCTCCGCACGTCGGCATCGCCCTACCGGTTGAGCAGACACCGACTGCGGAGGAGGCCGCCAAGATTCTGGCCGGCCTTCCGGCCCCGGAGTACCTCCGCGCCACCGCGGTCGACCGCTGGGGCCACCACGTGGTCGCCGCGAAGTACCAGGAGGTCTACCGCCGCGCCATCGCGGGCGGCACCTGGACCTGAGCTGAGATCAGCGCGAACGCTGCCCGGCCGCGATCCGCTGCCGGGCAGCCTCGTACAGGACCGCGGTCGTAGCGTTCGAGGCGTTCAGTGAACTGGCCGCCCCCGTCATCGGGATGTTCACCGTGAAGTCGCACAGCTCCCGCCACGCGCTGGACAGCCCGGTCGTCTCGTTGCCCACCAGCAGCAGCACCGGCTGAGTCAGGTCGAAGTCGAAGACATCGGCGTCGCCCTTCTCGTCCGTGCCCACCAGGACCAGGGGGCGACCGGCGGCTCGCTGCTGCTCCACCCAGGCCATCACCTCGTTCGGCCCCGGCACGCGGACGGACGGCAGCGAGAACAGGCTGCCCGTGGTTGCCCGCACGGCCTTCGGATCGTAGACGTCGGCTGCGTGACCCGAAACGATCATCCCGTGCGCGCCGAAGGCGTCAGCCGACCGAATGATGCTCCCGATGTTGCCCGGCGTGGTCGGCCGGTCGAAGAGGACCCCGAGGAAGTCCCCTCCGACCTCGATCCGGCCGAGGTCGTCCGCCGGCAATCCGACCACCGCGATCACCTCGGGCACGCCCTCGGTCTTCTCGCCCAGCTCCGCCAGCAGCTCGGGCGCCATCACGATCCGCTCAGCCCGGGTCGTCCGCAGCAACTCCTGCGCCCAGCTCGACAACTTCCGCCGCTCGTCGTAGAGCAGCGCGTGGATCGGCCAGCCGTACTCCACGGCCAGCGAGATCGGCCGAACACCCTGGACCAGGAACTCGCCGAGCTGGTTGCGCTTCTTCCGGTTGGTGAGCAGCGCCTCCCACAGCTGGAACCGGGCGTTGCGGGAGGTGATTCGCTGGATCGCTGGCACCTGTCCTCCAAGATGAGCCGACTACCTCGATGCGTTCCGACCACGGCGGAGTCCGCACCAGCGCAGTCTGAAACCCTACACCGGCAGCGGGCCCCAGCCGGGAGGGCTGACTGGCGGTCCTGATCACCGGATCGAGCGCGTCCTCCTGGCGCTGGCGAGGACCTGGCCGTCAGGGCCGGGGCCGTGGTGTGCGTGCCGCCAGCGGTTGGGGCCGGACCGGGCCGTGCTATGTGCAGTACAAAGATCAATTAAGGCGCCGAAGGGTCAAGATTCGATCTTGGTATATGGGTAGTGGCGCTATCGCCTGTGGGTGACATTCGCTACATGCCTGCCCGCGCGTACCACATATTCCGCCTTGTACGATCGTTTGTGGATGAGATGTGCGGGAGGCTGTCGCACACGGAAAGTAATGGCTCCCGGCTGCTAGCGCCTTGCGTAGGAGCATCAGGGTGGGGCTGGCAGTGAACTGGAGCGAGTATGCATTGGCGTGGGGATCCGTCGCAGCGTGTCCTTGTCAAGCAGTGTGAGAGGCTGCTCGCCGATCTTCCTATTCCTACTCCTTTCAGTGCCGAGGCATTGGTGCGGAACATGGAGACCGCGTTGGGTCGCCAGATTCGGCTATTGCCGCTGGATGACCCTGACGGAGGCTTGGGTACAGCTTGCGGTCTTAGGGTAAAAACGCCAGAGTTCACGGTCATTCTCTATCGCCGTCGTTCAAGTCGAAATAACACCGAGCATGTAATTCTCCATGAGCTTGCGCATGAATGGCTGGATCATGGGACCTCGCTGACGCCTGCCGAGATCGAGCGGTACGTCCCCAAGCGAGTCCGCCAAGAGGTCCTGAAGCGTTTTCCATTGGCTCTGGTTCAGGGGCGTGTGGACTTTGGCAGCCTCGAGGAAAAGCAGGCCGAGATTTCGGCATCGTTGATAAAGCGTCTGGCTCGGCGCCAAGCTTTCACCGGGGACGACATGGTCAGCCTGCTGGAGTCCTCGCTTGTGCACCCGGTGGCTCCGCCAAGGCGCCGACGCTAATCGTAGTTGGATGGCTCTTATAGACGTGAAATTTCCCGACGACTTCCGTCGAGCAAACATTCTCCCTACCGGTAATTAAGGTCGTAGTGGTCGCCTTTCAGGGTGACAAAGCGCGCGGCCTGCGCAGATAGTCATTGGTTAGATGTTCCATTACTTTCAATACCTGACTGCGGCAGTGATGACTGTCATCGTAGTGTGGAGATTTCCCGCTGTTCGCTACGGTGACTCCCACCGCAGGGCGCTCTGGGGCGGGTATGCCGGATTCGCCGTAGCCCTGTGGCTCTATACGCCAGCAGTAATGAATGCGATGGATCATGTTCCCGTGGTGGATCTGAGCGCCCTACTCAGACACTTCGCCAGCACGGCAGCGATCATCGCGGCCCTGACCTACGTCGCCACCAGCTACGGGAAGAGCTCGGCGGCGGTCGTGCCCCGTCACGTGGCCGTCTCCCGCTGGATCGCCCGCGCGTCCTACAAGGCCGGCGCGGTAGGCGTCATTCTGCTCACGGTTCTCTTTTTCACCGTGGTGGACCGTCGCAGGCCGAGTGAGAATTTCCTCATCGACCACGCCGGACAGTGGGGTGTCGCGGTCTACATGACCGTTTTCTATTTCTTCCCGCTTGTCACGACTGCTATCTGCGGATATCAGTGGACGCGGGCAGCGCGCCAGGCCGAGTGCGCGAGTATGCGTATCGGGCTGAGCTTGATGGGCATCTCGATGTGGATGGGGCTGGCTCATACGTTGGCCCGTATCGCCATCCTTTGGTCTGCGGTGGCCTTCCCTATAGGCCCCTCCATGGTGCAGCTGCTCGTAGACGCCACGTCGCTGTGGATGGACCTGCTGTTCCTGATCGTTGCTGTAGGCGCGAGTATTCCCACAACTCGTGCGGCGGCGGCCCAGTGGAACAATTGGCGCACTCTCTACAGGATTTATCCCATCTGGTTCGACCTGGTGGAGGCTTTTCCGGGGACGAGTCTGTACCCACCCGGGCGGCGCCTTTCGGAGCTCGTGCAAATTCGCGTCCCCAATGATGTCCGGCTCGACAGATGGACCCAGGATATTGCTGACGCCTGCGAAAAGCTGCGCTATTACGCGCCGCGAGATCTGATGTTCGCGGCGGAGGATTTCACCGCTTCGCGCCCCGACCCCGAGCCAGCAGCAGAGGCGTACTGGGTTAAGGCCGCGCTCCTCGCTGCTGAGACCGCCCCGCCCAGCCAGAGGGCCACCGCCCCTCTGAGAGAGAAGCCGTTCGTCGATACCGACAGTGAGGCGGCGTGGCTAGCGCGAGTCAGTGCGGTCTACTCGGGAACCACCGCAGAGCAGGCGCGAGATCTTCTTGTGCACTCCGCAGCGATGGAAGGCGAACCGGTAGATAGCCTGTAATCAGCCTCGTGTGCCAATTCTCGGACGCTATGCCGCCCGGTCCGTGTGGAACAATCGCAATGGCGATCTTGAATGGTCATTTGGCAAGTGAGATTCAGCACCATCCGTTTTATGGACTGGGCTGGTACCGTGGGTGATGTGGACTCATAGGGTCTTGCCTGTCCCGTAAGCGCACCCGGGGCTGTGACGCACAGCCACTGTTGCCGCTCTCTGTGCGGCTGGGTGCGTGACGCCGTCCGATCTGGATGCGCGTACGAAATCTCAGCAATGGAGTTTCCGCATGTCCAACCGCACCGGCCTCATCCTCGACTTTGGAGGCGTGCTCACCACCCCGCTCCTGCCCGCAGTGCTGGCGTTCGAGCAGCGCGAGGGGCTCCCGCAGGGTGCCTGTCTCACGGCTCTGTACAAGGACGAGACTGGCGTCCGGATCACCAGCGACCTGGAGCGCGGCGCGGTGAGCCAGACTGAGTGGAACGAGTTCGCCGGCAAGATGCTGGGCGTGTCCCCCGACAACTTGATGGGCAGGATCTTCGGTGACCTTCGCCCTGAGCCCCTGCTGATCAACGCGGCTGCCGCAGCACGGCGAGCCGGCATCAAGGTGGGCATCCTGTCCAACAGCGTGGGTCTCGCTCCGTGGGACCTGTACGACGGTTACGACCTTGAGCGCCTGTACGACGTCGTGGTGATCTCCGAGAACCATCTGATGCGCAAGCCCGACCCGGCGCTCTTCGAGGCCACGCTCAAGCTCATGGATCTGCCGGCCGAGCAGTGCATCTTCGTCGATGACACCGAGGCGTATGTTGGGGCAGCAGAGCAGCTTGGGCTCGCGGGGGTTCACAACCAGGACCCGAAGCAGACGGTGGCCACTCTCTCCGAGCTGCTCGGTGTGGACCTCGCCGCGTAACAGGCCGGAGTCGATACCTCGGTGTAGCAAGGGCGCGACCTTGGAGCCCCGAGGACATGAACACCGAAAGGGGCTGAGTCCCCGCCCCCGATAAGGGGCGGGGACTCAGCCCCTTTCGGTGTTGCCAGCATGGCCTGGCGGTGACAGTTCGTTCCGGCCCGCTTGAAGCGCGGTCGCCCGTCGGCAGCAGCCATGCACCGACGCCTGTGGAGCGGAACCCACTCCGGGAGTAGGCCGGCGAAGACGAATTGGCGACGCCGTCACTCCCCGTCCGGCGCCTCTGGCAGCTTGTGTCTCAGTTCCCCAACGAGGGCGTTGATGGCGGCCATCATCTCGGCTGACAGGCCCTCGCTGTTGCCGCGGGCAGCCAGCCCGAGGATCTGCCCTTCGTGGATCGTGCCGAGGAAGCGGAGCGATTCCAGGAACTCGCGTGCCGCCGGGACGAGGACGGCGTCGTCCTGGAAGACGGCGGAGTCGACCTGGAGCGCCTCGGCAAGGCCCGAGCGCACTACGTCGGAGGCATCGGTGGTGGCACCCGCGCGAAGGCCCGCGATGTCGTTGGTCGTGACGACCGTCACGCCCGCGTGATCATTGACGGCCCGCGCGATCTCCTCGTCGGAAGGTGCCTGCTGGCCCGCATACCCGTATTGCAAAAGGTAGTTGATCTTTTCCCCGACCGTGCGGGGTGCGGACTCCTGGCTGCCGCGAGAAGTCTTCGGGGGCACGCCGAACGAGCAGTCCTGCGCCTCCAGCAGCTCCTCCTCGGTCACCCCGTACGCCGCTGCGAGCGGCTGCACGTAGGCATCGCTGAGCCTGCGCCGACCAGCCTCGGCGTTACTCACCGGTGCCCGGCTCGCGTTGATGGCTTCGGCGGCCTGCGTCACGCTGAGGCCGGCGTCGCATCTCAGTAGCTGCAGGTCCGGTGGACCGTCGTGGGGGAAGAGGACATCGAGCGGCTGCCCCAGGGCCGCCGCAATCCCGGGGAGCTTCTCCCCCTTGGGGAAGTCCTGGCCGGTCTCCCACCGCGCGACAGTGGGGGCACTGACGCCCACCGCGTCTCCCAGCTCCTTCTGGCCGAGCTCCATGCCCCGCCGGACAGTGCGGATGCGACTGCCGTCGAACTGACGTGGGGGCACATGAACTCCTGCTGGGCGGCGACCGGGGCGGTGTGTGAGACCACTCTAATCCAGGCTTGATACATCCGCGCAAGTAACGTACGTTCCTGTATCGCACCTGGTGGTCGGAGCCCGACTCTCCGTGGTGCCAGTCCCTGGAAGACCCCTATCGTGCGGCGTCGTGGCCATTTGCGCAACGTGCCGCGGGGTCCGGTACCCAGTCGGTGTCGACTGGCCGTGGGGGCATCAGCCCCCGCTACCAGCCGTCGCGAACCCTGTGTGCCCCGTAGCGGGTTACCGGGTGGACTTGCCACAGGTGTCTACGTATGTTCGTCGTCCGCCGCCGGGCAGCGACCCGGGGAAGAGACAGACCAGCGAGGGGGTGGGGCCAATGCGAGCGCACGGTCCCTGACACGTCTCGCCAACGAGAACCGGCGCCCGGGAGCTACCAACTCCCAAGCGCCGGGCCGGCACCCCGAAGGGGCCGATTCACTACCACGCAGCGGCGGGACTTCTTTGCACGAGATACCGCCGCGCGCTCCTACGAACAACGGAGTATCGCATGCTTGCCATGCCGAGCGGAACCCTCGCCTGCCCAGACGCCGCTGACCGCCACCGCCGCCTCGCCGTCCAGCTCGCAGACCTGATCCCCGGGGCCACCATCCTGCAGGTCAGTCTCGCCCACCCCGAGCGGCAGTGGCCGCACCCCCACGCTCGGGCCGCAGACTCGGCCGGGACGCGGATCACGCTGACCCGCACCAAGGCCAACATCGCCGCCAGGTGGGTCCTGCGCACCTGGCCGGACGCCGACTGGACCCGGCCGCACACCCTGGACCTCGCCACCGGGCAACTCGTCGTCGGCGACCTCGACGCCACCCGCCGGAGCCGCTGATATGTCGCGGATCCGACCGGTCAAGCCGGAGGCTTACACCTCCGAGACGCTCGCCGAGCTGACCATCTACGCCGAGCGCACCTTCTTCGGCCTGGCCACCGAGTGCGACGACCGTGGTCGCCACAAGGACCACGCCGCCATCATCTACGGCAAGCTCTGGGTCGTGCGCGCCGACCAGGCCCCCGTCGATGTCGAGGACCACCTCATGCAGATGGAGCGGTCGGGCCTGATCCACCGGTACACCGGCTGCGACGGCAAGCGGTACCTCCACTACATCACGTGGGACCGCCACCAGAAGATCGACAAGCCGTCCCTCAGCCGTCTCCCCGCCTGCCCGCACTGCGCGCCGGAGCGGTGCGGCCCGTGCAAGGGCCCCTGCACCAAGCGCACCTCCTCGACCGACGGTCAGCTCGTCCTCGCGTCGGCCGTGCTGAATCCTCCCCGAGACCTCGCCGATAACTCGGCGAACACCCGGGGAGCCCTCGCGCAGCCCGCAGAGCACCTCCCGGCAGCTCCCGTGCCCGCGCAGTCCGTCCCTGACGCCCTTCCCGACACCCTGCTCGGCAACGAGCCGGATCACACTCGGCCCGCCAGAAAATCTGCAGGTCAGGGCGCTGCGGTCAAGAATTCGCCGAAGTCTCCCCGAAACCTCCCGGAGCCCTCGGCGCCTGGATCCAGGATCTTGGATCCTGGATCGTCTTCACCTACGGGGCGGCCAGCGCCCGGGGCCGACACCGTCTCGGCCAACCAGCTCGTCGGCGAGTACGTGGCCTCCTGCCCCCAGCGTCCGCCGGGCAGCGTGCTCGGCCACCTCGGCAAGGTCGTCAAGACCCTGCTGGACGAGGGCATCGACCCCGATCACGTGCGGGCCGGGCTGCGGCGGTTTGCCGAGATCCAGGGCCACCCGTCCCGGCTGCCGAGCCTGGTGAACGACGCCATGAACGCACGAAACGCCGGTTTGGCCCGGCCGGGATCCCGGCCTAACCTGCCCGCTCACCAGGCGTGGACCAACCCGGTCGACGCCCACGCCGCCTACGCCGAGGAGCTGTGATGCGCACCTACCGCGACCCGCAGACCCTCGCCGACGGCCCGTCGGTCCTCGACCGGATGGCCCGGATCCTCGCCGCCCGGGGCATCGACCGCGCCACGGTCGACGCCGTCCCGGACGAGCCGGAGCCGTTCTCGCCTGAGCAGGCACTGTCCGCCGGGATGCCGCTGCGGTACCGCGACGCGGTGGCCGACCACCCGCTTGTCCTGGCCTGGACCCGGCAGGTGGCCACCCAGGCCGTCGCGCCCAGCGCCGGTGCACGCCGCCAGGTCACCACCGGCCCCAGCCTCCTGCTGGCCGGGGTGACCGGCGCGGGCAAGACGCACCAGGCGTACGGCGCGGTCCGGGTGCTGGTCGAAGCCGGCATCGGCGTGCGCTGGCGCGCCACCACCGCCGCCGACCTGTACGCCGGGCTGCGGCCCAGCTCCGACACCGACGCCGAGCGGGTGCTCGCCGCCTACAGCCGAGTGCCGCTGCTGATCCTCGACGACCTCGGGGCAGCCAAGACGAGCGAGTTCGTCGAAGAGCAGACGTACCGGCTGGTCAACCGCCGGTACAACGCGATGCTCCCGACCCTGATCACGACGAACCTGCGGATCAGGGACCTCAAGGCGTACCTCGGCGACCGGGTCACCTCCCGGCTCGCCGAGATGACCACCCGGGTCGAGTTCGAGCCGGTCGACCGCAGACGCCTCCAGCGCGCCGCCTGAGCCCGCCACCCCGGCCGCGCCCCCGAGCGCGCCGCCTCGCCCTTCACCGACCCAGTGCACCTCTCCGCCGACGCCGACCTGCGCGCGGAGAGCGATCGGAGCAACCCCGCATGACCACCACGACCACTCCCGAGCGCTACCGCTCGCTCGGCGACCACACCTGGCAGGACCAGGCCGTCTGCCACCCGAGCGAGTACAACCCCGTCGACCCCGACGTGTTCTTCCCCGGGCCGGACGAGACCGCCAAGATCGCCACCGCGCTGTCGCTGTGCGGCCAGTGCCCGGTCCGCCTCGCCTGCCTCGACGCCGCCCTCGAAGGCGGAGAAACCCACGGGATCCGGGGCGGACTGACCGAGGAAGAGCGCGAGACCCTGCACGAGAAGATCGCCAAGCGCCTCGACTACGGCAGGGTCAACGCCACCATCGCCGGTCGGGACATCCACCTCACCTCGGCCGAGCGCCGGGCAGTCGTCCTAGCCGGATACCGGCAGGGCGTCAGCGTCGAGCGCCTGGCGATGCTGCTGAAGATCAGCGAGGACCACGCTCTGAAGTTGTACCGCGAGACCAGCCGCAAGATCCGCAACCGGGAACTCCAGCAGGAGGCACGTGGCGGCAGCGCGGCAGCGGCCGGCACCAGCCTGCGGGCCGACGACTTCGGGACGGCGGCATGAGCACCGCCGCCGCCACCCCCACCACCGCGCACGTCACGGGCTGGGACCGGACCGTCGTCATCGCCCTGGGCGCCGCCGGGTGCGCGCTGTCCTACGACGCGCTGCAACAGATGGCGTCGGCCGTCCACGTCCGAGGCTTCCTGACCTACGTCTTCCCGATCATCGTCGACGGTTTCATCGCCTACAGCATCCGGGCGCTGCTGGTCATGCGCGACGCTCCGCTGCGTGCCCGCGCCTACGTGTGGCTGCTCTTCGGAGCAGCCACCGGGACGAGCCTGTGGGCGAACGCGCTGCACGCGGTCAGGCTGAACCAGCAGAGCACCGCTACCGGCCTGCGGCTGGGCGACTCGGTGGTCGCCGTGCTGTCCACCATCGCGCCGCTCGCCCTGGCCGGGGCCGTCCACCTCTACATCCTCCTCGCCCGCGGACCGGTCAGCCCGTCCGGCCGACCGGGCCGAACCCACCGAAATGCCGAGGGTGACCTCGGTCAGACCGATGCCGTCGCCGCACCGACCGAGCCGGTGACCGAACTGACCGGAATCGCGGACAACGCCCTGGCGGCCACCGGCCACCTCGGCCGGTCGGTCAGCGCGGTCACCGGCTCGCCGGTCACTGACCTGGCGGTCCAGTCGGAGCTGACCGTGGCCGGGCCGGTCACGGTGACCGAGGCGGTTGACCTGGGCGGTCAGCCGGACGGCGGCCGGTCGGTCAGCGCGGGACGGCGGCCGGTCGGTCAGCGCGGTCACCGGCTCGCCGGTCACTGACCGGGCGGTCCGGTCGGAGCTGACCGTGGCCGGGCCGGTCACGGTGACCGACGCCACCAACCCGGAGGTCAGCCCGGTCACCACGACACCGGTCACAGACCGGACGGTCGCTGACCGCTCGGACGACCGGGACACCGAGGAGCTGCTGGAGATCGCGAACAAGGCTGTGCAAGAGGCGAACAACCGGCTGACCCGCCAGATAGTCGCCCAGGCGATACGCGGCTCCAACCGCACGCTGTCCAGCGACACGCTGACCCAGCTGATGGCCCAGCTCCGCGAGCAGCAGCGCCAGAACCAGCTCGCCGCCGCCAACCGGGACTGACCGCGACTGACCGGCCGGGGTGACCGACGAATCACCCCGGCCGGTCACCCCCCACCCCGACACAGAACCGTCCACCGAACCGGAGCCCCAGCCATGCGCACCACCCCCACCACCTGGACCGAGGTGGACTCCTGGCTGACCGTCCTGCACCAGCGCGGTCACCTCCACCGCGTAGAAACCGGCACGGACGGCACCCGGACTGTCCAACGTCGCCGGCACTCCCGCCCCTGGACCCTCCACCATCCCGTCTTGGCCATCGACTGGATCGAGGACCTCGTCCGCGACGTCCAGCAGCGAGACACGGAGGCGAGCCGGTGACCGCCCCCGACCAGGACGGCACCACCCCGGCACCGGCCAGTGACCGTGATCAGGCTCCTGGCGGAGCAAGTTATGGGGTAAGGAGTCCTTACCCCGCCTCCGCCCCGAACGGGGCGGAGGCTCCCTGCTCGGTGGCAGACCCAGGGGGGCCTGCCACCGAGCAGGGAGTCGGCCCAGGGGTGCCGACCATAGAAGAGGAGGAACCGCTGCACGTAGCGAGCTCCGAGACCGCCCGCCGACGCTCTCGCCAGAGCGTGCCGCGCACCAACCGTGTCTGCCCCCGATTCAGCGACGCCGAGTGGGCGCTCCTTCAGCAAGCAGCCCAGCAAGCCGAACTCGCCCCCGGCGGCTACACGGCCGCCGCCGTCATCGCCGCCGCCACCAGCAACGACCCGACCGCCGCCGTCGCCGACTACCGGCGCGGCATCCAGGAACTCATGGAGTCCAACCGCCAGCTCGGCGCGGTCGGCAACAACCTGAACCAACTCGCCCACTACGTCAACGCCGGCGGCCAGCCGGGTGCCGGCCTTCGGCAGCTGCTGGCCCGTGTCGGAGCCTCCATCGACGCAGTCGACGAGGCGGTGGCCTGGATGGTCCGCCGGTGATCCCCAAGATCCGCATCGGCACCGACCGCAGTTTCCCCCTCGTCAACTACCTCTTCGGCCCCGGCAAGGCCAACGAGCACACCGATCAGCACCTCGTCGCCTCCTGGAACGACTTCGCACCCGACCCGGGCCCCAACCCCGAACGACACCAGGTCGCCAAACTCGCCGATCAGCTCGACCAGCCGGTGAAGGCCCTCGGCGACCGCGCACCAGCCAAGAAGATCTGGCACTGCTCCCTCCGCACCGCCCCCGAGGACCGCCACCTCGACGACGCCGAGTGGGCCGCCATCGCCCGCCGCATCGTCCACGCCACCGGCATCGCCCCAGAAGGCGACACCGCCGCGTGCCGCTGGGTCGCTGTCCGCCATGCACCCGACCACATCCACATCGCCGCCACCCTGGTGCGCCAGGACGGCCGCCTCGCAAACCTCAGCTTCGACCGGCCCAAAGCTCAGGCCGAGGCCCGCCTTATAGAGAAGGACTACGGCCTGCGTCAGCTCACCCCCGGCGACGGCACCGCCGCCCAGACCCCCACCAGCCAGGAACGGTGGAAGGCCGAGCGCACCGGCCGCACCGAGACCCCTCGCGAAACCCTCCGCGAAGCCGTACGCCAGGCCGTCGCCGGAGCCGCCACCGAAGACGAGTTCTTCACCCGCCTGCACGAGGCGGGCCTTCGCGTGAAGCTCCGCCACGCGCCGTCCGGCGACGTCCTCGGCTACAACGTCGCCCTCCCTGGCGACCGGAACGCCAGCGCGGAGCCGATCTGGTTCTCCGGATCCAAGCTCGGCCCCGACCTCTCGCTGCCGCGGATCCGCCGCCGCCTGACCGACGGCCCCACCCACGGCGAGCCACCGCGTTCGCGCACCAGCCGCAACGGCCCGTCAGCACCCGCCCGGAGCAGGCGGGACGCCGCCGGCATCGCCGAGCGCGCCACGGCTGTCCTCAACGAAGACGACGACGAGGCCGCCGCCCAGCTCGTCGGCGCCGGAGAACTCCTCGACGCACTCGCCCAGACCTCCCCGGCCGCCAGCCGCGCCGCACTGCGGGACGCCGCTCGGACGTTCGAGCGAGCCACCCGCTCCCACGTCCGAGCGGAGAACGCCGACATCAGGGCCCTGCGCTCGGCCGCCCGCGGAATAGTCCACGCCGGCGGGGCGCTGGGTCGTGGAGAGGACGGCGGTGCCACCGCCATGGTGCTCTCCACCCTCGTCCTGCTCACGCTGGCCGCTGCCCGCTGGCACTCCGCCCGAGGGCACGCCCAGCAGGCAGCAGCCTCCCGTCAGGCCGCCGACCACCTCCGCGCCGCCTACCAGCAGACCGCCACCACCCCCATGCGGGCGATGCGCGAGAAGGGCCAGGCATTGCCTGAGCCCGAACGGCGTCGTCACGAAGCCACCATCCGAGCCGCCCTTGGCGAACCGGAGAGTCGCACTGGCACAGACCGCCGGTACGACGCTCTTGCCGCAACCCTCGCCGAAGCCGAGAAGGTCGGCCACGATCCGAAGGCCCTGCTGGAGGAAGCCAGCTCCTGGCGGGAACTCGACACCGCTCGCAACACCGACGACGTGCTGGTCTGGCGAATCCGACGCATCGCCGACCTGCCCTCGATCCCCAGCTCCTCCGACAAGCCGAAGACCGGTGCCAGCCAGGAACGGCCGGTAGCCGGCCGCTCGAACACCTGCGCGGCTAAGCCTGCGCCCGCCCGCCCGGCCGCTGACCCCCGACGTCCGGCCCCCCGGCGCTGACCAGCTGGCCCGGCGGACACCCTTCGTCCGCCGGGCCGGCACCCAGAAACCCCTCGACACCCACTTCCACCGGGTGTTAGGGAAGAACCTGTACTGCGAACGGAGAGCCAGCCCGTGCCCAGAACCGCCGAACAGCCCGCCAGCACCGTCCCGGCCGCGACCGTCGTTCAGCCGGCGGCCGGCGACCCCCTGCTTCAACTGGAGTACGAGACAGCGCCGCCCAGCGGGCCAGACGCGATCCGCGGAGCGCAGTGCCCCCACGAGCTGGCCCTGCGCGGCATGCCGGTGGTCTGCTCCGGCTGCCGGGCTCGGCGCGACTGGCTGCTCATCAACCACCGCCGCAACGTCTGGGTCCGCTGCCGCTGCGGCCACCAGTGGCTGGAACCCGAGATCACCCGCAAGGACTTCGACGCGATGCTCACGGACCCGAGCTGGACGTACTACCCCACCCTCGCCCAGGGGCAGATCGCCCTCGGGTTCGACGGCACGTTTGCAGGGCTCTACGTCGAGTAGGGCAGAGCGAAGGGGACCGCCACCAGGCCGGTGGCGGTCCCCTTTCGCAGCGGAGGCGATCAGCGCTCGATGTCGGGCGTGCTGTCGGACATGGGCAGGCTGCCGTTTCGGCTCAGCCGGTGGAAGCTGAGCCGGACGGCGGCCGGGCGCAGGGCAAGCTCGACGGCCAGAGCGTCGGCATCGAGGACGGGCTCCCGTCGGAGCCGCTCGAGGACGAGCTGGTCGGTCCTGGCGTCACCGGCTCGCGCAGTCCAGTACGCGGCGAGGGCGGCTCCGCCCAGGACGGCCAGGCCGAGGGCGCACATCGCGTAGGAGGCGGAGAACGCCGCGACGATCGCGGTGGCAGAACCCAGAACGGCGAGGAGGCCGTACGCCACAAGGGCGTACGGCCGAGGTCGGGACGGGCGGTCGGTCATGAGGTTGAGTGGTCCTTCCAGACCGGGCCGCAGCCGTTGTCAGCTGCGGTGGGTCGACTTGGGCAGTTCTCCCCGGAAGTCACAGCCAGGGCACTCGTCCTCCCCCTGGATGTGGCCTTCGTACCAGCCGCGCACGGCGGCGTGCAGGATCGCCTCCTCGATGGTGGCCTCGCCCGTCTGCACCGAGGCGACCGCGTTGGCGACGACCAGCTGCAGCACGGCGGAGTCCGGAGACGGGAACGGCGGGGAAGGCATCGAAGAGGCGCTCATGGGTGGAGAGCGTAGAGCTTGACGGGTTAGCTGGCAGCCGGGTCGGCGGTCTCGGCGGCCAGGTCGCTGCGGTAGCCCTGGCCCCGCGGTTTCCAGGCGGCGAAGGTCGCGGGCTTCCAGCGCGGGCGGTCCGGGACGCTCTCGTCGTCGGGTGAGGGCAGGGCCCCTCGGCTCTTGCGGCTGCGGGCGGCTCCGACACTGATCCCGAGGTGCGCGGCGACCTCGGCGTAGCCCCAGAGCTGCTGGTCGTCGGCCATGGTGTTCCTCCTCGGTGTTCCGGTGACGAGGGTACGCGGGATGGGCGGGCGTACGGCAAGGCCGCCCTGCCGGTGGCGGGGCGGCCTGCTACGGGGGCCGGTCAGAGTTCGGCGAGCCGGTTGGAGAGGTTGAGAGCGGCGGTGGCGACGGCGAGGGCCGAGCACAGGCCGGTGACCTCGCGGACGGTGGGGCGAACGAGGTGCGGCCAGTCGTCGGGGGCGGCGTGCCAGGAGCCGAGGTGGACCTCGGTGGTGGCCAGGCCGAGGCGGGCGGTGACGTCCCAGCCCGCGCAGCTGGCCTCCTCCCACCGCAGGCTGATCCGGCCGAGGGGAAGACGGGGAGCATCGGCGGGCAGCCACAGGACGCCGATCGGGTGGCTGGGGTTGGTGGGTGCGCTGCGGACGAGGGCGCCGCGGACTCCGGCCGGCATCGGCCGGAGGGCGAGACTGTCGAGCGGGTGGGCGGTTCTGGGGACGTTGCGAGAGGTGATGCGGTCCTCCTGGCTCGGTGCTGGTCGGGGGTGGTCAGGCCCAGGCGAGGTGGTTGCTGACGGCGTGCGGGAGGTAGCCGTCCTGGCCGTCCTCGCCGATGTAGGCGATGCCGTCGTGGACGACGACGTCGGTGCCGACGTAGTGGGCGAACGGGAAGTCGGGGTTCACGGCGAGGCGGATCCGCAGGTTCGGGTCGAGGTTCTGGAGCTGGGCGAGCAGGTCGCGGACGGTGAAGTACTGGGGCATGGCGGGTCTCCAGGCAGATCGAGGGGCGACGGTGGGCGTGGGTGAGCTGGTGGCGGTCACGGGAGGACGAGCCGGAGCAGGCCGCGCAGGACGGCCGGTCCGGTCGGGGCGGGCGGGGTGTGGGTGGCGAGGTGCCGCTTGCGGGATTCGTTGACGTAGCCCTTGGCGGAGCCCTTGAACTCCCAGGCGCCGCACGTGCAGATGGCCTGGGAGTAGCTGCGGCCGGGGCAGTCGGGATGCAGCGGCTTGCCCGAGCTGGTGTGCCTGTGCTCCGGCGGACAGACGGAGTTGTCGGGGTGGTGGTTGGTCAGCGGTGCGCGGTGGGCGGCCATCAGGTCCTCTTGGTCGGTGGTGCGGTTCGGTGGGCAGCAGCCAGACGGCGGCGGGGCTGGATCAGGACGAGGTCGTCGGCGGGCCACGGGTCGCAGGTGTCCCACGGGTGGCCGGTGGTGAGGACGACGGTGCCGTCCGGGCCGTGGACCTCGGGGAGACCGCAGACGCCGCAGCCGCACGTCGGGTCGTACGGGCTTGGCCGGGCACGGTAGGGGCCGGAGGCGAAGTAGCTGCTCCGTGGAAGCCGTGCGGGCTCGGCAGGGTCGAAGGCGGAGACGATCAGGTCTCCGGCGCGGACCTGGTCGGCCCGGACGATCCGCAGGCTGGCGCTGGGGATGATGAGGCGGCTCGCGCGGTGCTCGGTGGTCGTGGTGACCACCACCGGGTGGAAGTCGGCGTGGTGGGTGTGCGTTGCTCGCTCCTTGGCAGTTGGTGTGGGACCGGGGAGGTCCTGGTCGATTCAGTCGGCGAGCCGGTAGGAGCGCATCGGCAGGGACTCGCCCTCGGCCTCCTGGACCACGAGGCCGTCGGCGGTCAGGCGGTCGAGCGATCTGGCGACCGTGCGGTCAGGCAGGTTCAGCGCGTTGCCGATCTGGCGGACGCGGGCACCGTCGGACGCCTTGGCGAGGTGCGCGACGACCTTCCGGTCGCGCCGCAGGCCCAGCTCGTGGACGTCGTCGAAGGTCAGCAGCAGACCGCTCGTGGTCAGGGCAAGGCTGAGGATGAACGCGGTGGAGTCCGGCTGGACAGAGAAGGCATTGAGCGTGCCGAGGGCGGCGATGGCTGGTCCGGGGATTCGGGTGACGTCGATGCTGAGCTTCACGCGGAGGCCCTTTCGGTGGTTGCGGTATGCCCGAAGACGGGAGCTGCTGGTGACGGCCGAGGGAGGATCCGGCGGCTGGGCGGATGCCCGGCGTGGGCCGGGCATCCGGGCGGTGCAGTGTCTTGCTGGTGGTGTGGCTCAGCTGGCCAGGACGAGGGAGGCGCTGGTGACGTCGGCCGTGGTGTCGAGACCGACGGCGAGCGGCCCGGACGTGGCGCTGGCCTGGTGGTCGGCGAGCCAGCGGGCGACCGAGTCGGCGCAGGCACTGCAGTCGTCCTCGAAGGAGAGGCTGCCATCGCCGACGTAGACGTCCACGACGTCGTCCTCGTCGGGGTCGAAGAGCGATGTCGCCGCTGGGTAGAAGCAGGCGAGCCAGGCGTGGTGGTCCTCGGCGGGGCGCGCGATCTGGCCGTCGTCGTCGGTGATCAGGAGTTCGCCGCCGGGTACGAGCAGGGACAGGGCGAAGTAGCCCCCACCGGTGTGGACAGGCTCGAAGGCGAGGCCGCGCTGCCGGAGAGTCTGGTAGATCGCGCGTCCGGCGACCGGGCTCTCGCTGGCGGGCAGTTTGTCGGTGAGAGCGGACTCGATGCTTCGAACGAAAGTCAACGCGGCTTCTCCTGGGGCTGGTTGGACGATACGAGTGGGGGAGGTCAGCGGGCGTGGGTGGCGATGAGTGCGGTGAGGAACCCGGCGACGGCCTCGGCCGGGGTATGGATGCCGAACTCCTGGGTCCACGGCTCGGCGTCGGCCGGGCGGACCTGGACGCGCCAAACGATGCCCCGCTGCCAGGCCCCCGGGTCTTCGGGCAGCCAGCCGACGTAGACGCGCCCGTCCGGGCTGGTGCAGTGCACGTTCGCCTCCGGGGTGTCGACGGTCGGCCAGCCGAGCCCGACGAGAAGCGCGAGCACGGGCTCCGCGCAGTGGTCGGAGGCGAGCCAGGAACGGTCCTCGACGGCGGGGCGGACGGTGGCGGGCAGGAGGTTGCTGGGCGCGTTCACGGGGGCTGGTCCCTTCGTTGACCTGCGGTTTCGGCGACATGAGAACTTTGACATTCACCATGCCGAAGTTCGTAGTCATTTCCGGGATCAGTTCGGTCTGCCGTGGGCGAAGCGGCGGGAATGGATCGCGGGTGCCGGGTGCTGAAGGAGAGTTACGGCGCGCGGCCGTACACGGGCCCAGAGGGGGAGAACGGCAGTGGAGCCGAGCAGAGGCCGCGACATGGCGGCACTGGAGAACAAGATCCGCAGCGCGGGACGGCCGTGGACGATGGGCGACCTCGTGATGATCGCTGACGGCCAGTGGGCTGTGCCCACGGCGGACCGAGCCGGGCGGTCGAACGACCAGACGGTCCGAGCCCGGCTGCGGGACGGCCAGCGGGTCGAGCTGACTGTGGAGGAGCTGGCTCGCGCGGTGGGTGCCGCCGACCCCAGCACCCACCGCGACCGGGCCGAGGACTGACCTCGGGTCCTAACGGTGAGCCGCGGGAGCCGGCGCACGAGCGGCGGGTGCCTGCGGGCCGGGCCGGTCGGCGGGCAGTCCCAGCGGCCGGGAGGGCGCGGTGCGGGCGGTCGCGGCCCGGACCCGCTCGGCGTCCGGGCCACCGTCGGCCTTGAGCGCGTACTCGCGGGCTTCGACGAGGTGGATGATCGCACTCAGGGCGGTGTTGCTCTCGGCGTACGCGGTCCGCAGCGAGCTGGCCGCAGAGGTGATCCGGTCGAGGTCGTAGAAGGCCGGCACGTGGCCGGGCCGCGTGAGCGCGTGGAGGCGGTCCTGGTGCACGGCGGCGGAGTTGGAGACCACGGCAAGGTGGCTCCTGGTGTGCATGACGGCTCGGAGCAGGGGGTCCTCGACGGGCTGGCGGACCGATGCCTTCTCCAGTTCGGCGATCGGCCGGGCCCAGGCTTTCTCGATCAGGGCATCGGCATGGTCGAGGGCGGTCGGGTCGGACACGGTGTTCTCCAGTGGGGCCTGCTCGGTGGGAGCGAGTGAGGTGGCGGCATGGGCGGCCTGCTGTGCGGCGTAGAGCTGGACGGCGTGGTCGTTGGTACGGGCGCCCAGCTTCCGGCGGGCTCTGGCGGCGCGGCTGTGAAGGGTCGCGGCGTGGGTTCCCTGGCGCCGAGCGACTTCGGCGATGGTGTAGCCCTGCGTGAGGTAGCGCAGGAGGGTGGCCTCGGCGGGGCTGAGGGGTTGGCCGTGCAGGGGCTTGCTCAAGGTCGGCTCCTTCGGGGAGTTGCGGCGGTGCCCGCACCGACTGGAGCGGGAGGCGGGGTCGGTGGGGTCCGGCTGGTGGAGGAGGCGGAGGTCGAGCGGGAGGTGGCGGCGCTGATGCGCGCGAACTCCAGCGGGGTCGGTGTGGCCGGCGTTGCGGTGGCCCCGGCAGCGAGGCGCTCCAGGTCGATGCGCCGCATGGACCGGTGGACCGGCGCCGGGTCGCTGACGGCGGTGGTCAGCGCCTGGAGGAGGTGCTCGGGCAGGCGGGAGGAGGCCGTGGCGTACCAGACCTGGCCGGGCGCCCCGGCCTCGAACAGCCACCGTTCGGTGGCGCTGGTCATCTCGGCTTCGTGCTCCAGGGGCTTGTCCCGGACGTGGAGCCGGACGAAGCGGTCCGGCGACCGGTAGGTGAGGAACGGGGTGGTCGGGTCCAAGCTCCACTCGTCGGCGAGGAGCCCCAGGCACGTCTCGACGCCGACGGTTCGTCCGCCGTGGTCGAGGTAGGCGCTGGGGCCGCTGGCGTAGGCGTCGGCGAATGCGGTGGTGAAGTCCGCGACGACCTCGGGCGGGGCCTGGTGGTCGAAGGTGACCAGCCACTCCGGCGGCGCGAAGGCGTCCGGGCCCGCACTGATCTTCCACAACAGCGGGCCGTCGGCCTCTGGAAGGTGTGCCAGGCGGGCACGCAGGTCCGGTGAGGCGACGAAGGTGTTCCCCTCCTGATCACGGCTGCGAGCCCACCCGGCGTCGAGCAGCGGCTGGACGGCTTCGGAGCCGTCGGAGTCCGAGTTCGCGAGGTAGCGCGGGGCAATCCGGTAGTGGCGCGGCTGCTCGGGCGTGTTGGGCATGTCGGGTCCTCGCGCCGGGTCAGCGGGCACGGCCGGCGAGCGCGGGCACCGGGAGTGCCGCGGGCCGGGTCGTGGTGGAGTAGGCGAGCACCGAGGCGTTCGCGCTCGGTGCGGGGGTGGAGCGGGCGGTGGCCGCTCGGATGCGCGCGACCTCCAGCGGGCTCGGCGCGGTCGGCGTAGCGGTTGCCTGCGAGGGCAGGCTCGCCAGTTCCTGCTTGCGCAGGTACCGCTGGACCGGGGCCGGGTTGGTGACAGCGGTGGTGAGGGTGTCCAGGAGGTGGTCGGGGAGGTTGGTGGTGGCGGTGGCGTACCAGCGGTGGCTGGGCGGACCGACTTCGAACAGCCAGCGCTCGGTGTCGCCGGCCATCTCGGCCTCGGGGTCCAGGTAGCCGAGCCGCCGGTGGAGTGCCACGAGCCCGTCGGGCGAGCGGAAGACGGCCGTCGCCCGCTCGGCCTCCAGACGCCAGCCGTTCTCGCCGAGGAGACGGTCCGTCACGTCGAAGCCGCCGCCGGCACCTTCCCGCACGGAGTTCGGCGCCGCAGAGTAGGCAGAGGCCAGGGCAGTGGTGAATTCGCCGACGATCTCGGGTGGGGCGGACAGGTCGAGAGTGACCTGCCAGTCGGGCGGTGCAAAGGCGTCGGGGTGGGCGTTGATCATCCACAGGTCGCCGCGCTCGCTTTCGGGGAGGAACCCGGTGCGGATGGTGTGGTCGGGCGAGGCGACGAAGACGTTGCCCAGGTCGTCGCGGCTCAGGGTCCAGCCCGCGTCGAGCAGGGGGACCAGGCCGGGGTCGCCGGTGTGGGTGGAGTCGGCGAGGAAGCGGGGCGCGATCTGGTACTCGCGCGCCGGGGCGGTGATGTTCGGCATGGAAGGGGCCCCTGGGGTCAGCGGCGCCGCGCTGCGGGCGCGGGCCGGGAAGCGGGCGGTGTGGAAGGACCGGGCCAGGCCGGCGGCATCGGGCGGGTGGGGGTGCTCCGGGAAGGGCGCCGTACGGTCACGAGGGCCAGGTGGCGGGTCGGTATGTCGCCGACGAGCCGCTGCACGGGCGCCGTGTCGCTGAAGGCGCGGGCCGCGTGCACGAGCGGGTAGAACGGCACGCCGATCGTGAAGTCCGCGCGCCACGACGGGTGTTTCGGATCGCCGGCGAGCATGCTCCACGACGGCGGGGCAAGGCCGGCGACCTCGACGTCGTGGGACTGGTATCCGACGCGGTGCCGGTAGACGGCGGTGTGGTCCGGCGCGACCTGGTCGTGGAACCCCTTGGGAGCTTGGTCAGGCCGCCAGCCGCGGTCGGCCAGGACGGAGGCAGGGGTGTCGGGGTGGTACTGCCGGCCTCCGCGCAGGTAGTCGCGGTGCCGGGTTCGCAGGCCGTCGGCGAGGACGGTGACGAACGCGGCGGTGATCTCGGCGGGGGTGCCGGGGCCGAAGCTGGCCCGCCACAGGGGTTCGGAGCCGGGACTGGCGTACCCGCGTACGGTCCAGGCCCCGGGCTGGCCGGTGGGCCCTTCGCCGGTGAGGACGGCGGTTCGGCACGGGCTGGTGAGACGGGCGGCCCCGTCAGGCGCGTGGTCGCGGGACCAACCGTGGACATCTGCCAGCGGGGTGACGGCCAGCAGAGGGTCGCCGGGACCGGCAAGTCGAAGCGGCTGGACAAGTAGAGGGACTGTGGAGCGCACCGGTGGTTCCTTGCACTGGCGGGGAGCGGGCCCGGCCGCCGAACGAGTCGGCCCTACGGCGGCCGGGCCCATGGCAGACGTGGCGGGCATGTCTGCGCCGGTGGATCACGGCGATCACCGGCTGCGGGACGGGCTGGCGGCGGACGGGGTGGCGGTGCGGGGCTGGGGCTGGGCGGAGTGGCTGAACAGCGCGGCCGGCACCGCGCTTCGGCGGAGCGCCGCTGCGGTGCGGAAGCCGTCGCTGCCGAGAGCCGGACCGGCGAGGGTGCGAACAGCGGTCGGCACCGGACCAGTAGGTGCCACCGTGTGGCGCTCCTCCCAGCGCTGGACGGAGGCGTAGACCGGCCCGAGTGCCTGTCCGGCCTCGGTGAGGGTGTACGGGTCGCCGTGTCGGGTGCCGGTCCGCGTGACTAGGCCGTCCTCCTGGAGCCGGGCGAGCCGGGGAACGAGCAGCGCCTCGTAGACGTCGGCGGCCTCGGCGAGATGGGTGAAGCGCAGGCTGCCGTGCTCGGCCAGCAGTTGGACGACCGTGGTGGTGTGGCGCGGCTGCAGGCGACTCAGCGCGTCCTCGATCCGCTCGGACCTCCCCTGTGAGCTCCGGTCGACGTGCTCCGACGACCACTGCACCAAGGACCGGTACACGGGGCCGAGGGTGAGTGCCCGCTGGCTGAGGCGGTAGGGCGCGGTCCGGTCGAACTCGGCGTCCCGCCGGAGAAGGCCGGCCTCGTGCATGGTGGCCAGCCGCTTGCTCATGAACGGGGCACCGACCGACGGGAAGTACGGCGCGAGGTCGCGAACCCGCATCTCCGGGCCGTACTTGGCGATGGTGTGGACGATTCCCGTGGTCCACTTCGGGGCGAGCTGGCGCAGGGCGCCTTCGACGCGCTGCGGATCGGCACCCGGGATGGTGGCAGTGGCGGACTGAATGGGCATGATCGTTTCTCCAGGTCAACGGGTGCGGGCAGGAGGGGCCGCCGGCACGTTTGGGGCCGTGCCCGGCGTGGGCCCGCTACTCGGGTCGGAGGCAGCGCTGCGCAGAAGCGCGGCGTGCATCCGTCGGCGGTCGGAGGTACGCGCGGCATCGAGTGCTTCGAGTGCTGTCTCGCCTCGCTGCGTCAGAGAGAGCCGTTGGCCCGGCCGATACGAGGCAGTACTGGTGTCGGCGGCGATCAGGCCGGCAACGATCAGGTTCTCCACCGTTTCGAGGTGGACGGGTGCACCGCCGCCGTTGGTGTAGTTGATGTACTTGTCGCCGTGGACGGGGCTGGTGCTGAGACAGAGGTCGCCGCGTTCGACGTCCCGCAGCGCCTCCCGCTCGAAGCCCTCCGGGTCGGGGCGGGCTGCTGCACAGAGATCGGTCGATCCGTTGGCCGGCGACTGGCTGGGCGTGACGGGTGCGTTGTCCCGCACTCGCTTCCGTTCTGGCGCCGTCGACGGTGGTCCGGCTTCGGCGCATCGCTCGTAGGCGTAAATCGCGCGGGTGAGCTGCTGATAGGCCGCGCCTCGTCGAGCGGCGAGCAACTCGACCTGGAAACCGGTGGATTGGATGACGCCGTTGGTGCCGCGCATGGCGGCGTGGTCACCGCGGGCGATCGGCTCCAGGCGCTCGACCACGAGCTGGGCACGGGTGGTGAGGTCGCGGTGGAGGTCGTCGACGTCGCGGGAGGTGGTGGCGATCATCTGGGCGAGGTGGGCGATCGGGCTCTCGTGCGGGTGCCCTGCGGCCAGAGCCTGGGGGTCTTCGGCACCGAGCCGGTCGAAGACGATGTGGGCGCCGGGCTTCTTGAGCGGGTCGTGGGGGTTCACTCGGCCGCCTCCATGCGGGCGAGCAGGGAGCGGACCAGGGTGGGGAGGCTGCCGGGGCCGTCGCTGATCCGTACGTCGCTGGTGGCCTCGTCGACGATGTACTGAGCGTCCTCGATCAGGCCACTGCTGATCTCCATGCAGGCGTCGGTGATCGTGGCGGCGGCCCGCAGGGCGTCGGCGAGAACCTCGACGTAGGCGCTGGGCGTCATCCCGGCGGCGTCGGCAGCGGTGCGGATCGCGGCCAGCTCCAGCGCGCTGAAGGAGTAGTCGAAGCCCTCCTCGTCCTCGCTCAGATCGAGGACGGCCTCCGTTCCGGGCTCCAGCACAGGGATGCCGGCGCGGGTGCAGATCGCGTCCACGGCCGTGGTGAGCTCTGCGAGAGACTCGGTCAGCCAGCCTAGGGCGGAGGCGTAGGAGGCGAGGGCGAACAGGCCGACGGGGGTGGCCGGCAGCGGTTCGTCGAGCAGGTCCTCCAACCGGAAGTTCAGTTCTTCGACTACGCGGGGCCCGGCGGCGAGCGGCCCGAGGACCGGGTGGAGGTAGGAGCGGGTGGCCGGGGTGGAGTACTCGGCGGTGAGGATTCCGGCGACGTCCTGGGCGGCGTCGGTGAGCCAACCGGCGAGGTCGGAGCGGGTGGGCGTGCTGTCGGTGGTCATCATCGGGCCTTCCGGGCAGAGGTGGTGGGGGCGAAGCCGGGCGAGGCGGTCGTGTATGCGGTGCCGGCGGGGCCGCGGTTCTGCGGGGGGCGTGCGGAGCGCGCACGGGCCGCCTGGACCCGCGCCTCCTGCGCCGCCCGGACGCTGGCCTCCTGGGCCGGGTTCATGCCGGGCGCGACGGTGAGACCGGTGCGACCCAGCCGGTTCTGTGCTGAGCGGTAGACCGCGTAGTCGAGGCGCGGGCCGGCGGCGACGAGGTAGACCTCGCGGGCGTGCTTGGAGGTGGGCGGTGCCTCACGGAACTGCACGACCAAGCGGTGGGTGGCCCAGTCGCCACCAGCCCCGAGGACGACCTTGTGGCAGCCCTCCAGGCGTCCGTCGAGGCGGCTGGCGACGCGCTCGCCGTGGACCATGTCCTGGAGGTGCAGCAGGGCCTGGTCCCGTATGGGTTCAAGAAGTTGGCGCAGGTCGGCGATGGCGTCGGGGTGCGCGGCGAAGGCGAACTTGGCGCGGCTCACAGTGACCTTCCGAGGGACTGCGGGGGGTTGACGGGGGCAGCAGGCGCGGCCGGGGCGGGGCCGGTCGGGCAGAGTGGAGCGGAGCGGGAGAGCGCTGCGTTGGTCCGCAGGGCCTCCGCGTCGAGGCGGTACTCGGGCGCCTCGGGCAGTGGGCTGGAGCGCTTCTCCAGCCAGTTGTCGGCGGCGGCGTGGTCGGCGAACGCCCCTTCGCGCACCGTGTAGGTGAACTGGTCAGGCTGGAGCGTCTCCAGGAACAGCCGGACGGGCAGGTCCTTGTCCTGGCGGTCGACGGCGATGCTCCAGCCCTCGACATCGGATCCGTCGATGACCTGGTAGCCGACGACCTCAAGGCGCTCGCCCGAGCGCCGGATGCGGTCCTCGACCCGGACCGAGAGATCGTCGGCCGGGGTGGGAGCAACGATGGTCGGTGCGAGTGCGTCCGGCGGGCAGCCGCGGTTGACGAGCCAGTTCTGCGCGAACGCGAAGGTGGCGTGCTCGGCGCGGCGCATGCCGAAGGCGGCCTGGCTGCTGTCACGGATGATGTCGAAGGAGACGATGTTGGGCATGTTGGGGTAGCCCCACGTCGCCGAGGCGTCGAAGGCGATGATGAAGCTGCGCTCGCCCGCGTCGTGCTGGGAGATCGTCTTGAAGTCGCCCACCCAGGTGCAGTCGTAGAGGTCGGCGCTGAAGTCGTCGGCGGGCTCCAGGCCGTCGAGCCGGAAGTCAGTGGTCTTCATGCGGCGAGCCCCAGCTGGTCGGGCGACGCCAGGACACGGTGGTTGGGCCGGGCCGGGCTGGTGGTGCACGCTCCGAACGGGCCGTCCGGGGCCCGGAGCTGGAGAAGCGTGTGGTCGAGATGGTCACGGTGCCAGGTCGACGGGCCCGTGAGGCCGGCCTCGGTGTCGGTCAGCTGCTGCCACGCGAGCCAGAGCCCGTGGAGTCGGGCGACGGCCTCCTGGTGCTCGTACCAGCGCGAACACCACGGTCGGGTCGAGCCGATCTCCCGGCCGTAGGTCGGCAGGAGCACGTGGGTGACCCAGTTGCCGAGGGCGGCCAGCTCGGCGGCGTACTCCGCGCCGCCCATGGCCAGGATGAACACTGACGCCGGTCCGTCGGCTTCGGCCTCGGCAGAGCCCGCCTCCGGCTCATCGTCGCCGAGTGCGGTGCTCAGGTCGGGCTCGGCGCCGAGGCGGTCGAGGAGGACGCCGTGCTGGCGGACCTCGGCGATGGTCCGTGCGAGGGTGCTGGCGAGGTCGTCGAGGTCCTCGTCGGGGATGCGGATCGGCTCGGGCTCGGGGGAGCCCGTGGTCGGGGCGTCGGACATGGCACATCCAGGTGGTTCGGGCGGGCAGGGGACGCGGGGGAAGCCGAAGAGGGTCTTCTGTGGCGGGTCAAGGGCGTGCTCCAGGGGTGCGGGTGGGAAGAGGATCCGCGGATTCGGCGGTTTGGTACGGCCGCCAATTCGTGCTAGAAGCAGACCGGTTGGGCGGTCCGGGCGATGAGCTGCGACCCGAGGGCGACGGCGTCAGCGAGGGTGTCCGCCAGGGGGTGGCCAGCGGCGGCGAGCTTGGCGGGGTGGTGGAGGCCGCCGGTGTGGAGGACCGCGTGCGCGCCGTTGGCGTGGGCGGCGTCCGCGTCGTCCAGGGCGTCGCCGACCAGCAGCACCCGGTGGCCCTGGCGGGCGAGGCCGAGAGCGTCGAGGTGGGCGGCCAGCGGGGCCGCCTTCGTGCCTCCGGACGCACCGGTGCGCCCGTCGACGCGGTCGAAGAAGTGCCCGATCCCGGCCTCGTCCACCTCGCTCAGCAAGGTGTCGTGCGGGCACAGCGACAGCAGCGACTGGGTGTGGCCGGCCTCGTGTAGCGCCGTCATCAGCTCGACGGCACCGTCGCGGACCCGGACGGGCTGCGCGCGAAGGTGCTCCAGGAACGCGCCGTCGCTGTCCAGCCACTCCTGTTCGGTGATCTCGCGGCCGAGCAGCCGGGCGTAGAAGTTCGGGATCGGCACGGTGTGCTTGGCCCGATAGGTATCCCGGTCGACGAGATCACCGCCGAGGGCGGGAAGCGTCGCGTTCAGCGCGTCGACGTGGTCGTCGAGGTCATCCTTGACCGTGCCGTTCCAGTCCCACACAACGTGCATGGTGGGAAGGGACGTTGCGGCTGCGGTGGTGGTGTTCACGGTGATTCTTTCAGCTGGAGGGGGACGGTTAGGCTGAGAGCAGGTGGTTGAAGCGGCGGAGTAGCCACCGAGCGGCGCTGGCCCCGGCGAGCGGCACGAGGGCGACGAGCAGCGGTCCGCCGGTGCTGGCGAGGGAAGCGAGAGCGGTGCCGGCGGCTTGGCCGACGCCGATGCAGGCGATGAGCCAGGCGAACGCCTCGGTCGATTCGTTGTCGGGAGCGAGGCGGTCGACGGTCAGAAAGCTTGCGGTCAGCAGCGGGGCGAGAAAGGTGCCGGGCAGGACGGCGCCGAGTGCGGCGATGGCGGGCGCCGGGTCCGGCAGCAGCACCATCCACCCGGCGGCGAAGCCGAGCGAGGCGGCCACCAGGTGCCGGGCCGGGGCGCCGGGCCAGGCGCGGCGGCCGTAGGCCAGGCCGCCGAGCATGCTGCCGACGGACAGCGCGGCGGGCATCACTCCGGACAGCCATCCGGCGTGGTGGCGCTCGGCGGAGGCGAGGGCGAGCACGTTCACCGCTCCCAGGGCGACGCCGGTCCCGGTGAGAGCGGCGAACAGGACCCGCAGACCCGGCACCCGAAGCGGCCCCAAACGGTCTGCCCGCTCGGCCGTGGTGTCCGGCCTCCACTTGGCGGAGGGCTTACTCGTGATCACCAGGCCGGTGCCGAGCAGGCCGAGCGCCGCGGTCGCCGCCAGTGCAGTAGGGGCTCCGGCCCCGGCCGCGAAGGCGGTTGCCAGCAGTGGGCCAACCACGAACACCAGGCCCTGCGTGCTGCTGTCGAGCGCCAGCGCGGCGCGCTGGCGGTCAGGATCGGGAAGGACGTGCGGCCACAGCGCCCGAAGACTGGCCTCCAGTGGCGGAGTCGCGAGGCCGGCCACCAGGACGGTCAGCGCGCCGAGCGCCGGGTGGCGGGTCGGGCCGGTGCACGGAAGCAGCAGGAAGGCCGCGCTCGCGGCCGGGGCTGCGGTGCAGAGGACCACGGTCTGGCCGTAGCGGTCGACCAGGCGGCCGAGCATCGGCTGGCCGATCGCGGCGGCCAGGCCGTACAGCGCACCGAGCAGTCCGGCCAGGGCGAGCGAGCCGTGCTCGGCTCGCACAAGCAGCAGGATCGCGACCGGGGCCATGCCGGTGGGCAGCCGTCCGATCAGGGTGCCTGCGAGGAGGCGGGCGACGTCCGGGGCGCCCAGGACAGCCCGGTAGCTGCTGTCCTGGGCTCGGCCGGAGACGACGGGGGTGGTGCTCAAGGGGGAGTCCTTCGGTCGTGCGGTCGGCGGCGCGCGGGCGGGTGCCCGGCGGGCCGGGGCATGCGCAGGCATGGCAGCCCTCTCGGTTCGTGCGGCTGCCGGGAGAAGAGTCCGGAGAATCCGCGATTTGGTACGGCCGGGAAAAGCAGGTAGAAGCCCCCTACCGGACCCGGCACATCGGGCAGTGGGACATCGGTGGCACCAGCAACTCCAAAGCCCTGGCAGCCTGTTGCGGGACAACGCCATTGCCGAGAGCGGTGAGCTGTGCCGGTCGGCCGAGCCCTGGGGTGGCGGTCACCCAGCCAGCCGGAAGCCCTTGCATCCACTCCACGAACTCGGCCCGCAACCGTCCGCCTTCGTCGGTGGCCGGCGGCGCGGGGCGGGTGAGGGTCTCCCATCGGGCGATGGCGGAGGCGTACTGTCCCCACCGTCCACGGTCTGCTCCGACGGTGGGTTCGCCCAGAGCGGCAGGACCACCGCCGACAGCGGCGGTCGCCAGCCCTTCCCAGGCCGCCGCCCCGGGGTGCCCGTGTCGGAGGCCCTCGGTGTCGGCAGCAAGGAGGCCGCTGCCGAAGGAAGGGTCAGGTCCCCGTTCCCGTGCCGCTGGTTCGGCGACCCCTTGATCCCGTCGCTGGCCTTCGGCGTCGGCAGAAGCCACTCCACCTCGTCGGCCAAGTTCGGGCCGTGGCCGCCGCTCTTGCGCTTGGCCGGGTGCTGACTGCCGCCGTTCTTGGCGATGTTGCTGGTCGGCGTCTTCAGCACCGTGGTCGGCGGGCCAGGCAGTGAGGAAGACCCGGGCCCGGTGGTGGGGGGCTCCGACGTCGGAGGCGCGAAGAACGAGCCACCGCGCGTCGTACCGGAGCTGGGCCAGGGTGCCGAGTACGGCGCCAAGTGCCCGCAGAGGAGGGAGAGTTGCGTCGTCTCCCAAACACCACGGGCAGGGTTCCAGGTCGCCAGCGGAACCTGGGGAGGTGAGGAGTCCTCGTACATTCTCGGCCACCAGGAGGCAGGGGCGGAGGACTTCGACCGCGCGGGCAACGTGCAGCCAAAGCCCTGATCGGGTCTGTGAGTTGAGGCCGACTCGACGGCCCGCGACCGAGACGTCTTTGACAGGGGAAACCGGCTGTGAGGACCCCGACCCGCGGAACGTTCGCCCAGTCCACCGCCGTGACATCACCGAGGTTCGGCACGCCGGGCCAGTGCCTGGCCAGGATCGCGGACGGGCCGGGCTCGATCTCGGTGTGCCAGGCGAGCTGGCCGCCGAGCACGCTCTGGACGCCGAGGTCGAGCCCGCCGTACCCGCTGCACAGACTCCCGATCAGCGGCCCGGGCGGGAACTGCGGTATCGAGACCGTCATCGCCGGCCTCGTATGGTGGCCGAGGCCGCGACGGGGGCTGCCTGGTGGACGGCCGGGGCGGAGGCCGGGGCTGCAGTGGTCGCGGTCGGCGGCACCCCGGAGGTCGAGGGAGCCGGAGAGCGGGCGAGGGCGGCCTGCCTGAGCTGGACCGACGGCGGGGAGATGACAGAGGCCGCCGTTCGAAGAGTCTTGGCCGCCTCGGCGAGGTCGTCGCGTGCCGTCTCGACGGCGAACTCGACGGTCTCGCCGGCGATCGTGTGGGCGTCCTCGTACGCAGGCTCACCGCGCTTGCCGGCCGTGTGGGCGACGAAGGCGAGCTGCTGGGCGACCGTGCCGAGGGCGGAGGCCGCCTGGGCGACGCTGCCGATCGCGTTGGCGAACGCCTCGGCCGCGAGCACGGTGTGCTCCTGTGGTGCGGACACCTCTGCGCGGAACAGGTACTCGTCGCCCATCTCGACGATGGAGCCGCCGAGTTCCGTGATCTGGCGGCCCACAGCGATGGGGTCGGGCAGGCGGAACGGGGCGTGCACCTTGGGCAACTTGTCACGCTGGGCGTCGAGTGCCGTTGCTGTGGCGTGTAGCAGCAGGGTCTCCGACATAGGGCTGTTCACGGGGTGCTCCGCGGGTGGAAGGAGGGAGAAGTGCGGCGGTGTGGTGCGGTGCCCGACCGGGCAAGGGGAGCTGTCGCCGGGCCGGCCTTCGCGGTCGCTGGCCGTGGGGAGCTGCGGGCCAGCGCCGCGTGCACCCGGGCCGCAGGATCGGAAGGTTCCGCCGGGCCGGCCTTATCGGTGCCTGGGGAAGGGCACCCGTTGGCCGTGCGCCAGCGGGCGCGCACCTCGTCGAGCGGGCCGAGGGCATGCAGGGCCTGGCCGATGAGACGGCCGGGAGCCATGGCCTCGTTCTCGGCCAAGGACCTGATCGTGGTGGCGGCCCCGGCGGCGGTGCGGACGACTGAGGAGCGGATGACCCGGTCGCCCAGCCACTCGGCCGAGCCTGCTCCCGGCCCGCCGAAGACGCTGTCGAGCTGCTCGTGCGAGAGGGTCCCGTCGGTCAGCAGGCCGCGCCGCTGGACCTCCCACAGGGCGGTGACCTCGTCGATCGGCTCGCCCCGGTGGTGGAGGGCCCCCAGACACCGGTAGACCTGGCCGTTGCCGGGCTCGGCGAAGTCGCCAGGCCGCAGCCAGTCGTAGACCTCGGCCATCGCCGCGGGCTGGCTGACGAGGACGGCCAGCAGGAACTGCTCGTCCTCGGCCTGCGCGGGTGCGACGGGCGACGGCGTCGCCTGCGCGAGTCCCGCAGCGGTGGGTGCCGGAGCGAGTGGCCGGGGCTCGGTGCCCCAGCGGCGGGCGAGATCGCCGAGCACACCCGCCAGGACGTCGGCATGGTGCAACACGCCGTCGACCTGCTGCTGCTCGGCATCGACCCGGGCGACGTGTTCGAGGCGAACAGCGTGCTCCGTCACCGTCCGGTGGATGGCACCTTCGAGCACCATCCGGCCGTAGACCGGCGCGTTCTTCGGACGCGGGCACGCGGCGATCAGGGTGTGCGCGTACGAGGCGCTCAGCCCGCGCACGTGGTGGCCGGCCTCGGTGACGGTGCCCGTCAGCCAGGACATCGGCACCGTGCCGTCCGCCTCCCGGGTAGGCCGCTCCGTGACGTTGATCGTCCGCATCGCGGCGAAGAGGGCCTGGTGGGCCGGTCGGTAGAAGTCGGCCGGCGTCAGCCAGGACAGCCTGTCGAGCTGGGCCGGGTCGAGCAGGACCGCACCGAGGACGGCCTGCTCGCCCTTGAGCAGGGCGTCCATCACGGTCCCTCCTTCCGGGCGGCTGCCCGCTCGTCCCGGATCCGGGCGACCTCACGGTCGGCGGCGGCCATGGCGGCGGCGAAGCGGTCCAGTTCACCGGTGAAACTCGGGTCGGTCGCCAGGATCGACCCGGTACTGGTGACGAGCCACCACTGGCCGCCCCGACGGACGACCGGAGAGCCGGCCAGCCGCTCGGAGCGGGGGACACGAGACGAAGAAGTGCTTTCGAACATGGTCAACTCCAGGACTCGACAGGGGGGTTTAGCAGCGAGCGCGAGGTCGCCTACTGCGGGAGCACCGGACCGGCAGGACCCCGGGGAGCAGCCGTCGGCCTCGCCGTTCTCCAGCTCGGCGTGGTGCCGGCGGGCATCGGGGTAGGACCCTCGGTGAGGGAGGGGGCGGTCAGCGGCGGGCGGCGGGTGGTGGCGCCGGGCGCGCGGGCGGCGGTGGAACGGCCAGGGCAGGGGATCGTCCGGGGAGGGCGCCGCTGGGCGAGGCGGCCGTGGCCGCGTGGACCCCGGCCTCGTCCGGTGCGGACCGGCTGCCGTTGCGCAGTGCTTCGGCGGTTTCGGCGAAGCGGCGCTGCGAGGCTTCACGGCCCGACGGCGGTGCCCAGCGGGCGGCGGTGGCGGCGAGTGCTGGTGCGAGTGCGCCGACCTCGCCGGCGGTGGCCGAGCCGTGGGCGAGCAGCCGGTTCTGTGCTGACCACAGGTCCAGGGACCAGCTCCCGTCGTCCAGCAGGCCCGCTTGCACACGGGCAGCCCCAGGGGCGTTCTGGTAGACCCATGTGCCGCGTCGCACGTGGTGCCAACTCGGCCCGGCGAACGCAGGATCGGGCTCCGTGTTCTTGGACAGGAGGTCGGGCCACCGGCTGGTGGTGCGCCGGGTGCTCACGACGCCAGCCCGAAGTTGTCGCGGTCAGCGGTGGCCTTGGCGAGGGCGCGCTCGGTGATGGCCTTGGTGGCGCGCGAGGAAGCCGGGCCGATCTCCTTGGCGGAGCGTTCCTTGTACCAGGGCTTGAGGTCGAGCATCGCCACCCGCATGCCGGTGGCGAACAGCAGGATCTTGCCCTTGGGCAGGGCGCGGATGGCGTCTGGCGGCAGGATGCGCTCGGTGCGCATCGACACGGAGGTGGACTTGCCGCCGTCGCTCGTCGACACCGAGGTGGTCTGGACGTCGTGCTCGCCGATCTGTCGGGACAGCTTGTCCGCGAAGTCGGCGTCGTCGATGCCGCTGCCGATCACCTTGACGGTGGCGGCGGACCAGAGGGCGTCCATGCCGGCTTCTCCCCAGCAGCGCTGGCCCTGCCGGTAGCTCTGCAGGATGGTCATCGGGATGACGCCCCGGCTGCCAAGGTGGGAGTAGAGGTCCGGGAGGTCGCTGATGCGGCAGACGTTGGCGGCCTCGTCGAGGACGCACAGCGCGGGCGGGTCGAGGCGTCCGCCGGAGCGCTCTGCGACGATCACGGCCGCCCGCATCACCGCGTCGGCCGCCGCCGCGATGATCGCGCTGGCGCTGCCCCCGCCGTCCTTGCTCAGCAAGTACAAGGTGTCGCGGGAGGTGGCGAAGTCGAACGGCTTGAACTCCGGCAGGCCAGGCGTCGGGGTGACCCACGCGGCGATCTCCGGGGCCAGCAGGCAGCTGGCGTACTGCCTGGCCGTTTCGTAGATGCCGTCCCTGGTCTCCGTCGCGCCGGAGACAGTGCCCTGGAGCTGGGCGGAGACGGCGTGGTGGCCGGCATCGGCGAGAAGGTCGACCGGGGTGCGGTCGGCCGGAGAGGCCAGCCAGGCAAGGACATCGGTGATCGGCCGGCGGTGGCTGGAGGCGGCGAGGAAGAGGGCGCCGAGCGTGTTGCTCGCCGCGGTCGACCAGAAGTCCGAGCCGCTGGACTCGTCCACGGACGCGGTGACGAAATGCCCAGCGAGTCGCTTCGCGCCGGCGAGGTCGCGGGCGTCCGCCAAGATGTCCCACCACATCTCGCGGGGGTGATGGGCGATCTGCTGCGGATCGAGCGTCCAGACGGTGCCCACCTTCGACCGGGCGTCCACCGTGGTGGTGTAGGCGTCGTTCGCCGCCTTGTTCGAGGTGAGCAGAACAGGACCGGGTGCGGCGAGAATCGCCGGGATCGCCAGTCCGGAGGTCTTACCGGAGCGCGGCGCCATGATCGCGACGAGGACGTCCTCCCAGGAAGCACGGACCTCGGCCTTGCCGGGGGAGAGCGTGCCGACCAGGATGCCCCGGTCGTTCGGCTCGACCTCTTTTACACTCCCGGTCGTTCAGGCTCGGGCGCAGGCTGCGGGCCTTCGCGGTGACTTCCTTGTCCAGCAGCGGGGCGAGGTCGGCCTTGCGGGCGAGTCCGGTCTTCGCGCCGCCGCGCCAGCGCATCCACAGCACCAGGCCCGTGATCGTCAGGACGATGGTGAGCAGGCCGGGGATGACTCGGGCGCCGACCAGCAGTGCGGTGGCGCTCAGGTGCGGCCACAGCACGTCGGGGTGGAGCAGGGCGTCGGTGGCCCGGAACGGGGCCCACGGGCCGCTGCCAACGAAGTAGTTGGCGAGGTTGCCGGTCACCCAGGCGAGGGAGCCGAAAGCCAGGGCGGCGCCGAGGACGCCGAAGAGGAGGTAGAGGAGCGCGTCGGACCCGGACGTGGTCGACGGCGCGCTGGTACGCGGGGCAGGCAAGGGAGTTCCTGGTGTGTGCGAGCGGGCAGGGGCGGTGCGCGCTCGGCTCTCGTACGGTTCATGGGCCTGCTCCTTGCAGATCTAGAGGGAACGTTTCAGCTGGTGGCGGCCGGAGGCGGGACAGCGGACGGCTGGTCGGCGGACACATTGTCGTGGAGGTCGAGGAGGTTCTCGCCGATGAAGCCGTAGACCGAGGTGATGGTGTCCAGCCGCCGGGAGATGCTGAGGAACTGGTCGGCGATGGCTCCGGCCTCCTCGGTGTCGAAGGCGGCCAGCTTGTGCGCGGCGGTCCGCGCGAAGTTCTCGACGGCGACCAGGACGCCCTCGCCCTCGTTGAAGATCGTGTCGGCGATGCGCGCAATGTCGGCAACGTCCTCGCAGCGGTACAGGGAGTCGGAGAGCTCCTCGATATCGGCTTCGAGGGACTCGGTAGGGCTGAGCCGGTAGGTGAACCGCTCGGCGTGGCCGTGGATCGTCTTCAGCTCGGGCGGCATCGTCGTCACGTACCGGGCTGCGCTGAGCATGTGGTTGGCGTAGGCGAGCGCCTGGCGTGTCGCTTCGAGCCCCAGATCGGCGGGAAGGGAAGGGAATTCGTAGGGGATGTCGGCGTCGCCGGTGAAGCCGGCATGCGCGAGGAGTTCGGCGACCAGGCCGGGGTTGAAGTCGGCGTCGGCAGTGATGTTGCCCTGGGAGTCCCGCGTGAACGTGACCACGGGTGCGGGGGTGAGCGCGGAGTACATGGAGCTTTCCTGTTCGGAAGGGGTCGGAAGTCGGGTAGGACTCAGCGAGTGCGGCCGGGAGTCTGCCCGCCGACGTGGAGGGAAGGCGCTGCGGCCGGTGCAGTGGGTCGGACGCCGGACGGGGCGGGGGAATTGGGCGATCCGGCGATGGCGGCCTGCTGCCGCTTCGCCTCGGGGTCGTTCGCGGGACGGCCGGCCCCCATCACGTCGTGCAGCAGTTCCCGGGTCCGCAGGACCTGGACGAAGTCGTGGTTCCGGGAGGCGCTCACTTCCTCGGGAAGCGAGGCGATGCCGTCGACAGCGGCCTCCAGATCCTCTTGGACCTGGGACAGCATCCGGTGGGCGGAGGCCAGTCGGGTCCACACCTCGAAGGCGGGGTTGCTGTGCGGCGCGTCGAAGTCGAGCCGGGCCCTAGCCCAGTCGGCGGACGCGGCGACCAGCTCGGTGAGCTGCGGCAGCGGACCGACGAGGGCGCTGGTCGCCTCCTCGACGATCCCGGCGACGTCCTGCGGGCTGGCCGTCACTTCGAGCCGGGAGATCATGCCCGGCATCGAGTAGGGGTCGGCGGTCGGCGGAGGGAAGTACCGGACCCGGAGAGGCGGGTCGGGATCCGGTCCGTGGGCGAGGCGGATGTTGTGCCGCATCGCGGCCCCGATCGCCTCACCGATCGACGGGTAGTGCTCAGGCATCGCGCCAACTCCACTGTGAAGTAAGGGGGATGGTCACCGCGTGCGGACCGGCGCCCGGGGCCCCGCAACGGACGGCGGTGCGGTTGCGGTAGCCACGGTGGCGTTCACACCGCGGGCGGCGACGGCCGGCGAGGAGGCGCGGGCCGCGCGGACTGCGGCTGAGTAGGAGGCGGACGCCCGACGGTCGGCGGCACCTGCCGTGTGGGACTTGGCGCGCTGCACCTCGTCGACAGCCCCGGCCAGTTCGGCCTGGGCAGCGACGAGCTGGTCGGAGGCGACGCCGAACCGGTCCGAGAGTGCGTACTGCTCGGGGTCGAGGTCAGTGATCTGCTCGGACGCGATCTCCAGGGCTTCCTGAAGGCGGACGAGCGCTCCGTCGTCCGGGTCGAGCAGGTTGTCGAGCACGCCGGCGAGTTCATCGAACTCGGTGGCGGCGCGGAGCTGGTCGGTGAGGTGGAGGAGCTGCTGCCCCGCGGTGTTGAGCGGCTCGATGTCGAGCTGGGGGTCGAGGTCGACGTCGTACCGGGCGGCGCGCAGCATCTCTGCCGCGTGGGTGGCGATGGCGGCGCTGTCGGGACGGGCGGTGGAGCTGGGAAGCCGGTGGCGGCGGCCGTGCCAGTCCTCGATCCGCTTGAACCCTGCGTGCTTGAGCAGGGCGGCGGACAGGTCGTCGCTGGAGCCCTTGGCGACGACACTGCCGCTCGGTTCGAGGCTGATGGCGATCACGGGTGTGGGCATGCGGTAGTCCTTGGCAGTGGTGACGGAAGGCGCCGACCGGTTGAGGTGGCCGAGGTCGGCGGCGATGCGGTGGCATTCGGCCTGCGCGTGGAAGGCGTCCCGGTAGGTGCTGTGGACGCTGCCGTCCTCGCGGACGACGGTGGCGACGATGTGCACCGAGCGGTCGAGGGTTCGGATCGCGGCCCACCGGCAGCCGTTCGGGTCGTCTGCGGGGGCGAGTCCGGTCGCGGTGACCAGACGTCGGGCGACGGCGGCCCATTGGGCGTCGGTCAGGTCGGGGTGGCGCGGGTCGGAGCGTACGGAGCACATCCACACCGGGCGCTCGGGTGCCCGGGAGCCGATCCTGGTGGCCGGGGCGTCCAGGACGCCGCCGCCGAGGACTTCCTGCGGGTCGCCGAAGAGGGGGAGCTGTTTGCCTGCTCCGCGGTAGTCGGCATCGATCAGCCGGGGCCGCAAGCGGTAGCGCGGGTCATCGTGCCCGTAGAGGGCGGGAATCAGCGCGGCCGTGGTGGTGGCGCGCTGCAGGTGGGCGATCACGGCGTCCCCTCTCGGACGGGCGGCGGGGCCCGGCGGGCGGGCTGGCAAGGAGAGGATCCGCAGATCCGGCGGTTTGGCCCGGCCGGAGATCGGTGGTAGGAGCTGGCGGCCGGAGCAGCCTGCTGTCGGCGTTGCGATGCCGTGCTGTGGCCGGTGCCCTGCGCCGGGGCAGGGCACCGGCACGTCACACGAAGGGGTTCTCGGTCGGTCGGTCTGCGTCCACTGCTGCGTCCAGCAATTCCTCCAGGTCGCGGGGCTCGGACGCGCGCTGGTCGATCCACCAGCCGGCGCGTGTGACCGTACGGGCCCGCTCCTCGATCTGCTCCCAGTCAGTCTCGGACAGGCCGTCCTCCAGGACGAGGACCGTGTAGGCGGCGGCCAGGAGCTGGTGGCGGCAGCGCACGCCCCAGGCCCGGCCCTTGTCGGTGCCCTCCAGCGGCGGCATCCGGTACTGCTCGGACCAGGCGTCCGACTCCGCCTGCTCGGCGGCGCGCTTCGCCTCCAGCCAGGCGGCCTTGTCGGTTTCGTCTCCGTCCTTCGCTGCCCGCCAGCAGTCGGTGCAGTCCTGCTTGGCGAGCCAGTCGGCGAACCCGGCGCGGCGGTCGGCCGGGCGGTCACCGAGGTCACGCTCGCGCTCGTGCCCGCACGAGTGCGAGATCTTCCATACCTTCTTCACTGCCATCTCGGGTCCTTCGTCTGGTTAGGGGGCGGTCTGGGGTCAGCGGGCACGGGCGAAGGCAACTCGCGGATCTGCTGCAGTAGGTGGCGGGCCCGACGGAACAGCGGCCTTCGCGGTGGTCACCGAGCGGGCCGCCGGGCTCTTGGCGAGCGCGGCCTCGTCGACGCGGAACCTGCGTGTGGTGAACGCCTCGCTGGCCGGGGCCCTGCGGGCGGCGACGGAGTCGGCGAGCTGCGGATGCATCGCCACCTGGTAGTTGCCCCGCTGCAATGCCACCGTGGTCCTGGCCACCGCGTCGAGGGACTGCGCCCGGGTGGCGGCCGGCGGGGCGAGGTAGATGTCCAGCTCGCGGTGGTGGCGCCAGCCGTCGGTCTCCAGGAAGACGGCCGGACTGAGCGGCTGGTTGCCGCCGACGGCGGCGACGATGCCCAGCCGCGGGTGTTCTGCGAAGGCGACGTCAGGGCCCGTGTCCACTTCGTGGGCCGATGGTTGGAGGGGCGCGTCGATCCGCGTCCGCGCTGTTTCGGTGGCGTTCGTGGGCGCGAGGGCCAGGTCGGTGTCGACGCGGTAGCCGGCCCCGTTGAGGAGCTTGGCGGCCCAGGCCGCCCGCTCGGTCGGCTCGCGGTGCTGGTCGGTCAGCGCGTACAGGCTCGGATGGCCGGGGACGGGCTGGAACTCGAGCCGCTCCAGGAACCACTGGGCGGCGGCCGACTGCGTGGGCAGGGCCGCGACGATGCCGTGATCGGGGTGGCGGCCGAGGGCGACGTGGGGCAGGAGGTCGGGTGAATCGGCAGACATGAGGGAACTCCGCTTCGGGGCACGGGCGGTGGTCGGTTGACGGGGCGCGGTCTGCTGGTACGAGGCATGTGGTGCTCCTTCCGGGCGGTGGTGGGTCAGCGGCGGGGCCCGGCCGGGCGCACAGCGGCGGCAGCCGCAGCCAGGGCGGGCTCGGCGGGGTGGCCCGTGAGGGTGCGGGTTGCCATTGGGGAGGCGGCGAGGGCGGCGGCAACCCTGGCCTCGTCGGAGGCCGTCGCGCAGACGGGCGGGGGTGCCGACCGGGAGCGGCCGGGATACGGGGCGTGCCGGTCGGCGAGGTCGCCGCGCATCGCCCGGACCTCCCGCACGTAGCCCCCGACGTGCTCGGAGATGTAGCGCAGGCGCGCGGCGTAGTGCGGATCAGCGGCGCCGCCGAGGCCCTCCCACCAATCGGCGGTCTGGTCGAGGACACCGATCACCTGGTCGAGGACGCCGTCGCCGGGGGCGGTCAGCTCGCTGAGCGCCTCGACGACCTCCCGCGTGTGGCCTGCCTCGGCGATCGCCCGGCCGACCGAGGGCAGCGAGACCCCAGGCTGGTTGCCCGGGGCTGCGGTGGGTCGCGGATCCACAGGGCGCCGGTCAGCGGGGAAGGCGTAGCCGTACCCCTCGTCGCGCAGGAGGTCGAGAGCCCGGCCGAGCGCTGCCTGCCGTTCGCCGGGATCAGCCATGGCAGCGGGCAGCCGGTGGTAGCTGTCGCGGAAGCGGACGACGGGGACGAAGCCGGCCCGGTGCAGTAGCGACTCGGCGCGCTGCTGCAGCGCCGCCGCCTGCTCCCGTGTCGCGACGCCCAACTCGTCGAGGCGGGCGTCGACCCCGGCCAGCAGGTGCGGAACGCTCCCCGCGTTGAACTGCGCCGGGCCGCCGACCTGGCTGTCGTAGACGATCTCGAACAGGTCGGGGTCGTCGGGGTTCGAGCGCGTCACCAGCCAGCCCGGGGGAGTGTCGTCCGGGTAGTCGGACTGCTCCGGCGAGATCGTCAGATGGCTGCCGTCGGGAAGTTCCGCGTTGACGATGTAGTCGTCGAGGCCGAAGTCCACGGTGCAGTCGAGTCCCCGCTGTTCGAGCGGGACGGTGATGTCGGCGTAGCGCTGGCGGTTAGCGGTGTCTCCGGGCCTGTCCGGGGTGAAGGGCCCGAAGACGCGGGCGTTGATGGCTCCGCCCGTGTCGCTGAACAGCACGGTTACGCAGTCGGGATCCACGGGCTCTCCTTCGAGAGGGCGGCCTGGCGGAGCGCCGGGGCCGGCGGGAGGTGAGGGGACGAGGACGAGGATGCGGAGATCCGCCGGTTTGGCGGGGCCGTGATCCGGTGGTAGCGCCGGTCAGGGCGAACGGCGGCGTCCGGGCGAGGCCGCAGCGATCGGTGGCTGGCTCTGGGGCATCGGGGCCGGCCCTCGCGCGCCCTCCCGTGCTGCGGCCTGAGCCACTGAGGTGGGAGCGGGCAGAGGCGGACGCGAGGGGGACCGGCTGACAGCGGCGGCCAGCCGGTTGCTCCGGGAGGCAAGTTCACGGCCGAGGCTGTCGTTGACGAGGTGCAGCTCCTCGCCGAGGTCAGCGACTCGGTCCGCCAGAGTTTCCAACTCGGCCCCGTACTGACGCGCGTCGTGGTCCCGGCACCAATCCGCGGCGGTGCTGAGCAGCTCGTGGAGCTGATCGACCGCGCCGAAGCTGCTGCTGACGAGTTGGCCGAACAGGCTCGGGAACTCCGCCTCGTCGGCGTCAGCCAGACGGCGGGTGGCGCGGTCGAGGCTCTCCGGCGAAGACGCCTGCACCCGGGAAGAGGACGGGCGGTAGAGCGGCGAAGCGTTGTCGGGAAGATGGGCCGGATCGCTCGCCAGCTCGCCGGGCCTGCGACGGCTCCCCTCGTACACCCAGTAGCTCAGGTTGCTCATGATGGTGAAGTCCCTGCCCAAGTCGGTTGGCGGTTGGAATCGTTACCTGCGGCGCCGTGGCCGCAGAGGGCGCGAACGGTCAGCGGGTGCGGCGCACTGCCGGTGCGGTGGCCGGGGCAGCGGGGGCCGCCTCGGCCCCGGCACCATGGCGTCCGCCGGTGCTGCGGGCGAGGGCGACGGTGGTCCGCTGTCGGTCGGCCCCGGCCGGGGTGTCAGGCAGGGCCTTCCCGTCCCGGCTGAACTCCATCTCGACGTAGCCCAGAGGCACGGGACGGGTGAGCCGGCCCTCCGGAGCCGGGCGGAAGACACCGGTGGTGTGCAACCACCCGTTCCTGTCCGAGCCCTCCTCGGTGAGGATCAGATCCCAGTTGGCGTCGTGGCCGCTGCCCCTGGCGATGCGCTGGGCGGCCATCAGGGACTCGAAGGCGGTGAAGTCCTCCTCCGTCAGCTCGGAGTGGTCGGTATAGACGATGCGCGGGCGTCCGGTGTGCGACACTGGTCCTCAACTCGGTTTATATGATAGGTAGTTGGCCTAGGCGGTCATGCGGAAGTCGGTGTCGTAGAGACGGCGCTCGCGCTGATGGAGGAGGTGCTGCACGATGAAGCTGAGGCCCGCCACCTTCCACAGGCCACGCCCACGGGGCAGAGCGGCGATGGCCTGGGCTTCGACGCCGGTCAGGCCGAGCAGGACCATGGACGCCGCGATCTGGTCCGGCTCCTGCCGGTAGATGATCCGGGTGCTGCAGTCCGCGAGCAGGCCCTCGGCCAGAACCCGGCCGCGCGATCCCGCGTCACCCGCGGACAGCAGATCGGAAAGCCGGTGCAGGATCAGCAGGTTGGCGATGCCCAAGCCGCGGCTGAGCTTCCACTGCTGCTGCATGCGCTCCAAGAGGCCGACGTGCCGCATGATCCGCCACGCCTCGTCGTAGATCACCCACCTGCGGCCACCGTCGGGATCGGCCAGCGCGGACTCCATCCATGCGCTCGCGCACGTCATCGCCAGCACCAGCGCCGTGTCGTCGCCGCTGGAACCCAGGCGCGACAGGTCGATCGACAGCATCGGCGCGTCCGGGTCGAAGCTGACGGTCGACGGCGCGTCGAACATGCCGCTGAGGTCGCCATGGACGAGGCGGCGCAATGCGTGCGCCAGGTCGTCGACAGACCGGCCGAGGCCGCCGGCATCGTCGCCGAGCGCGGCGTCCAGACGCTCGGGGCGGCCGAGGGCATGGGCGATATCGCCCAGCAGCGGCACACTGCCCGCCGCCTCGGCCTCGGCGACGACCAGGTCGAGCGCGACGTCGAGCCCGGTGTGCTCCATCGGCAGCAGATCACGCTTGAGCACGGTGGCCGCGAGGCTCGCCAGCAGCAGGAGGCGCCGCTTGCGGACCTCACTGGTCCAGTCCTCCTCGCTCACTCCGGCAGGCCGGGCGGGCGCGTCCAATGGGTTCAACTTCCCGGGCAGGCCGGGGCCGAGCGCGATGGTCTGACCGCCGAGAGCGTCGGCGAGAGCCGACCACTCGCCCTTCGGGTCGGACGGGATGTAGATCTTGTACCCGTGGGCGATGGCCCGGGTGGCGATCGACTTGGCGAGGGCGGACTTGCCCATGCCGATCACGCCGCACAGCACCGCGTTGGGGTTCGTGAACCCCTCTATTCGGCCGGAGTTGTACAGGGCGAACGGGTCGTAGCAGAAGCTGCCCTCGGCGTGGAGGTCCCGGCCGATGAAGATCCCCTCGGAGCCGAGTCCGGCCTCGGCGAGGAACGGATACGCGCCGCCCGCGACGGCGGTGGTCATCCGGTGCTTGGGCAGGCGGAGCTTTCCGCCGCGTGCCGAGGCGCGTCCGGGCCGGCCGGATACGGGGTAGGTGGCCTGCAGTTCGGGGTCGACGCCCTCGAACTCCCGGCGTTCGGAGGGGGCTTCGGCGCGGCGGGCCTTGGTACGGGCCTCGGCGAACTCGGCACGGGCTGCGCGCTGTTGGGCGCGGGAGGTCTTGCGGGGGACGAACAGGGGGCTGGCGGTGGCGCGGTTCCTGGGCATGATCACGGATTCCGGGGTCAGTGGCGGACGAGGCCGGTGAAGGGCGAGTGCAGATCGGCGGGGGTGGTGCGGCGGCGGACCAGCTGGGCGGCCTCCTGGTGGCGGCGGCAGATGCTCAGCTCCGGGGCACCTTCGGGGCGGCGGGCCCGGCAGGCTTCGGCGTCGGGGACCTCGCCGCTGCCCGGCCGGGGGGAGGAGTGGTAGGCGGCGTGGAGGTGCTCGGCGGCCTGCCACAGCCGGGTGCGGGTGGCCTTGAGGTGGTCGCCCTCGACCGGCACCAGCGGGGAGCCGCGCTGGGCATGCGCGTCGAGGAGGCCGTGCAGCGCGACCAGGTGCTCGTGGAGGGAGTCCAGCTCGGCGCGGGAGGCGACGAGCGGACCTGCGGGGACGTTCAGCGCGCGGTGGAAGTCGATCGCGGCGGTCGCGTACGGGACGAAGTCCTGCGCGGTGGCGGTGGTGGCCGGCATCGGGGTGCTCTTTCGGCGAAGGGGTGGCCGGCATCAGGCGGCGAGGGCGAAAGGCAGGGCGGAGGCGGTGAACGCCTCGGCCTGCTGCCAGGTGAGCGGGCGCAGGTCGAGCTGGGCACCGACGGCGGCCGTCTCGACCACCGCGCACGCGGAGCGCAACTGCTCCTCGGTGTCGGCCGAGACGGTCAGCAGGCCGGTCAGGGCGACGTCGGCGTGGCCGGCGATCAGCTGCCGCTCGCGGGCCTGGATGTCCTGGTACTCGACCGAGTCGGCCTCGGAGGCGACCTGGCCCTTGCGGGCGCGCTCGGCCGAGTCGGCGATCACGCTGGCCTTCTTGCGCTGGACGTCGCGCATCGCGGCATCCAGGTCCTTCGGCTCGTAGGCGAGGGAGACGGTGCGGCGCACGCCGGGGGCGAACATCACCTGGTGCAGGAACCCGGGGCTGGTCTCGGTACGGGGCCAGTTCTCCACCCAGTAGGTGGTGTGGTGGGCGGAGTCGGTCGAGATGTGGTCGGCCTTCTCCACCACGACCACCGGACCGGCCGCTGCCGGGTCGGCCGCCGGGCGCCCGTCCTCGGACCAGCGGTCCAGTGCCGCAAGGGCCTTGGGGTCGTAGGCGGTGCGGGCGACGGCGGCGATCTCGGTGGCGGACAGCCAGCCGTTCGGGTTGAGCCCGGCGGTCCGGGCGGACTGCTCGAACGCCGAGGTCAGCTGCGCGAGGACGCTGAAGCCTCCCATCAGGCCGCCGCCGGCCTGGTTGATCAGCCGCCGGGCGGCCTTGAAGTCCAGCGCGATGGCGACGTAGGACTCGTGGGGGGCGGCGGCCGGGCCCGCGCCGCGGATCAGTTCGTCGTAGAGGGCTCCGGCCAGCGGGGCGTCGGGCTTGCCGTGCTCCTCCCAGTACCGGCGCAGGGCGTCGCCGGAGTCGGGGACGGTCCGCTCGATCACCTGGATTCGGGCGACGTGGCCGGTGCGGGCCAACGCGGCCAGAGAGCGGCCCCAGCCGTTGACGTTGGCGTTCTGGGTGCCGGGGTCGAGCAGGGCGTACGCGCGGCTGCTGACCTTCACGACGGCGGTGAGGGTACCGGCGTGCGGGTCGTGGACGGCTCCGTAGCGGCGGTCAGGGGCGGTGAGTACGCGCAGGCTGGCCGCGCTGCCGGGCAGGTGCAGCAGTCCTTCGCGGACCGGCCGTCGGGAGGGGCGGGCGAGCCAGATCAGCTGGCCCCGGAAGCGGCGGAGCGCGTACCGGACGGCGATCGGTGCCCAGTCGGCCAGGGTGCGGCCCCGGTAGCGGATGAGGACGAAGGCGGCGACACCGGCCCACAGGGGTATGAGCTGGAGCGCGCCGACGACGCCGCGCGTGACGAGGACGGCGAGCAGGAGCAGGCCGGTGGCCGAGACGGTGATCAGCTGCGAGGCGCTGAGGCCGAGGAGGATTCCACGGCGGCTGCGGTGCGGGAACTTGACCGACGCGGGAGCGTCGGGCTTCGGGATTGAGGACATCGAGGTTCCAGAGGGGGGTGAGCGTGCGGGCGGCGGGCGGGGGCGCGGCGCTCTTCTGGACTTCATGGCCGGACTCCTTCAGCAGAGGGAAAGGGCGGTGGGGCCGGGGTGGGCCGCAGGACGCGGCCCACCCCGGGTGGTGGTCCGGTCAGGAGCCGGACGCGGGCGGCTGGTTCGGGTAGATGAACCTGACCGGGTCCGGCGCGGAGGTCCCGGTGGAAGGCGGTACGGCCGCCGCCGGGCCTTCCGGAGCCGGAGCCGGAGCCGGGGCTGACGGCGAAGGCGTGGCTGGGGCCGAGGGTGCGGGCGAACCCGTGCCCGGCGGGGCGACGGTGCCGGCGGTGAAGAAGCCCCCGGTGCCCGGAGTGGCCGAGGCTGCCTGCTCTCCGCCGCCTTCGGCCTGCGGCTGTCCGCCGCCGCCCTCGGAGGACGGGCGGGTGACCAGGGCAGGGATGCCGGGCCGGGTGACCAGGGCCCGTCCGCGGTCGCCGGGCGCGCTCGGGTCCTCGCCGAAGCGGAAGGTTGTCGGCTGTTGGGCGGGGCCGGCGTCGATGCCTTCCTTGCTGATGCGCCCGGTCGGGTCGATGCCGCCGGCACCGCCCCCGTCCATGCCGGGGACCTGGCTCGGCCCCTGCGGCATGGGGGTGCCGGTGCCCATCTGCATCGCGAGGCTGCCTGCGGTCTTCGCAGCTCCTGCCGCGACGGCCATCCCGGCGACGCCGGTGCGGTGGAGGTCGTCGTGGCCGCCGCCGTCGGTTGCCCAGTGGACGAACTTGTAGACGGCGTAGGGGCAGAGCAGCACCAGCACCATGATCACGATTCCGGCCATGGCGTCGGACAACGCGCCGAGGCCGTCCTTGGCGTCCGTCTTGCCGATTGCCGAGACGCCCACCAGGAAGACCACGGTCATCAGCAGTTTGCTGACCACCAGGGTGGCGGTCGCCTCGATCCAGCCGCGCCGCCAGCGCTTGGCCACCTCCCAGCCGCCGCCGGCCCCTGCGAACGCGGCGAGCGCGACCAGGACCAGGACGCCGACCTTGCGGGCGACCATGACGCCCCAGTACAGGAACGCCCCGATGGCGCAGCCGACCGCGACCAGTGCTGGGATCGCCCAGCCGAGGGGGAACATCGCTCCCAGCTCGGACACCTTGACCAGGCGCCTGACTGCGTCGTCCACCGATGTGTTCGCGGCTTTGAACAGGCCGGCGGACAGGGCGTCCACCGTGGTGACGGCCACGGCGGTGAAGCTGATCGCGCAGAAGGAGAAGAGGACGCCGGTCATGGTGCCCCAGGCGGCCTGGGCGAGGGCGCGTTCGTCCCGCCGCCAGGCGGCCAGGATCAGCTGGGCGCAGAACGTGCCCACCGTGAGGATCAGCCCGATCGGCAGGATGAGCTGGTAGTTGTCCCTGAACCACGGGGCGCTCAGGTCGATGGCGGTGGTCTGGTCGACCGCGCGAGCGGCGAGGTCGGTGGCGCTGGCAGCCAGTTCGCCCATGCTCTTGGCGATCCACGCGCCGATGCCGTCGGTGATGGACTTGCCGGGGTTGGAGGCGAAGCTGACCGCGTCGACCACGGTGCAGACTTGGCTCATCAGGGGTATGTCGCAGACGCCCACGAAGGGCACCTCCTTCGTGGTGTCAGGGCGCGACGGACGGCATTACGCCGACCAGAGCGCAGGGACGGTCGGGGCGGCACTGCACCGCGAGGGTGGCCGAGCGGTCCTCGGCGCCGCCCTGGGGCGAGCCGCTCCACGCGATCGACTGCTTGCCGGAGACGGTGACGGCGTAGACGTACGCCTGGGTGATCGCCCCCGGATCGGCCTGCAGCGCGCGGGTGAAGCTGTCGGGGAAGTGCGCCTCGGCCGCGGTCGCGGTGGCGAACTGGCCGGAGTCGGCCATCCGCCCCCACAGCATCGGCGAGGGCACCTGGCGCTCGACCGAGTCGGCGTCGACGTACTGTCCCTCGGTCGTCAGCCACCGGTGGAGCGCGGCCACCAGCTCGGGCTGGGAGTACGCGCGGGTGTCGTACGACCACAGGGCCACCGCCGCTGCCTTCCCGAATGCGATCGGGTCACGGGTGTCCGGCGGCGAGGGCAGAGCTGCCGACGGGCCGCTCGGCAGGGCCGACGGCGAAGCCGGTGCGAAGGTGGTAGCGGGCGAAGTCGGCTGTGCGGAAGAGTGGTTGGACGGTTCCCGGTTGTCGCGGGTGAGGTAGGAGAACAGGCCGGCCAGGGCGACGAGCGCCACCAGGACCACGGTGCCCAGCAGCGCCCGGCGGCGCACGAGGGCGCCGCCGGACTTCCCGCTGCGGGAAGCAGACGAGAGAGAACGTTTCTGCATGATCACTTGACCTGGCTGCCCAGTGCGGAGAAGAAGGCCACCACACCGTTTGCCGCGCCCAGCAGCAGCGCGGCACCTGCACTGACGAGTACGCCCTTCTTGCCGTTGGCCTCGGCCTGGTGGCCGCCCGAGTGGTGGCCCCAGGCCCACACACCCGCGCTGACCGCAAGCGCGCCGACCACCGCGATGATGCCGAACAGGTTCAGCGAGCCCATCACCTGCTTGAGTACCGAGAGGCCGGGCAGGCCGCCCTCGTTGGGCTGGATGCCCGGGTCGTAGGCGAGCTGGGTGACCGCATCGGCGAGGTAGGACATGAGAACTCCAGGGGAATGCGGGCACGCGAAGGTGCACCGAAGAGAAAGGGGAAGAAGGGGAGAAAGCGCCGGTCAGAGGACTCGGCGGGCAGCGAGGATGTCCGGCTGCCAGGAGGCGAGGGTCGAGACCTTGACCACGTCACCGGTCTTGGGGGCGTGCACGACGAGCCCGCCGCCGATGAACATCCCGACGTGCTCGGGCCGCAGGGCGGTACCCCGGGTGAACAGCAGGTCGCCGGGCTTCAGGGCGCCGGCGGAGACGGCGGTGCCCTCGGTGACCTGCGTGTAGGTCGTCCGGGTCAAGGTGATCCCGGCGGCCTTGTAGGCCATCTGCATGAGCGAGGAGCAGTCGCACCGGCCCATCGGGTCGGCTCCGTGGGAGTCGGTGCACGAGCCGCCCCACTGGTAGGGCGTGCCGAGCTGGCCGAGCGCCCAACGGATCGCGGTCTGCACCTGGGGCGGTGCGTCGGCCGGGATCGCGTAGCCCTCGGGGAGGGTGCCGGGCGGGATCGTCCCGAAGCCGCTGCCGTCGCCGCCCGCGGTCGAGCAACCGCCGCCCGCCGAAGGGGCGGTGGGAGACGGGGTGGCCGGGGACGGGCTCGCGGTCGGCGACGGTGACGGGCTCGAGCCGTTGCCGGGGTTGGCCAGCAGCGGTGCGATGGCCTGCTGCAACGCCGTCGCCAACGGCTCCCACTTGGCGTAGGCGTCCGGGTAGCCGCTTCGCTGTACCGCCTGGGCGGCCTGGGTGATCGTCATCGACTGCCAGCCGGAGACCTGCTGGAGGCCCTCGTAGAACTTCGTCGAGGCGTACACCGGCTGCATGATCTGCTCCGGTGTGCCCCAGCCCTGCGACGGTCGCTGCTGGAAGAGGCCCAGGCTGTCGCGGTCGCCGTAGTTGATGTTCCGCAGACCGCTCTCCTGGAGCGCGGTCGCCAGCGCGACGACCTGCCCGCGGACGGGGATGTGCATCGCGATACCGGTGGCCTGGATGGCCTGGGCGTTGGGGATCTGCTCGGCCGGCTTGTCCAGCCCCGCGACGCCCGGAGCGCTGAGCGGGCTCGATCCGTTCAGGATCGCCTTCACCTGCTGAGCGACGGCGGCTGTATCCACAGGCTGTGAATCACCGCCAGGGACACAGGTGGCGGAAGCGCTCCCGGCGGCGGCGACCACGATCGGCAGGGCCAGAACCAGCGGGCCGACCGCGACGAGGCTGAGGAAGCTACCCGCAGTCTTCCTCATCGTCGCCGCCGCTCTGCGAAGCGGACGACGGCAGGAAGTGGTGGATCAAGGCAGGGCTGTGCCAGGGCATGCTGCATCGCAGCGGCTCCTCGGAGGTTCGTAGGAGACGCGGTGCCGGCCTCTCGTGCAAAGAAGTCGCCGGCACCGCGCCGGTAGTGAATCCGCCGCTCAGGGCGGGCCCGGGTCAGGGGAGTTGGTAGCTCCGGGACGCCGGTGTCGGGTCATGCGCGGCAGCCAGCCGCGCTCGTAATCTCAGCCGGAACACGAGGTCTCCTCGAAGAGTGCGAAGGGGATCGCAGACCCGCAGGGTGCCCCGCTGGACGGGACAACACGGATCAACACGAGCCGTCCCGGGCCGAGTTGGCCTCCTGCCCGGTTGGCATGGCGAGACAGTAGACCCGAAGTCCGGCCGGACCAAACAGGGCTTTCACCAGCCACGACTCCCCTCGCGCCGCCGTTAGGTCCGGCCGGGAATCGCGGCTACCGTCCCGCTCATCCCCGCTCCCGGCGGCAGCCGCCGGGCACCGCCGGGAGCGGGTCCACCCCTGCCCTGAGAGAGGCCCCCATGAGCAACTACATCCTCCACCGAGGCGACGCCCTGACCGTCCTCAAGTCCCTTCCCGACGAGTCGGTGAACGCCGTCATCACCGACCCGCCGTACAACTCGGGCGGGCGGACCTCCTCCGAGCGCACCAGCCGCGACGCCCGCGCCAAGTACGTGACGTCCAACTCCGCGCACGACCTGAAGACCTTCCCCGGCGAGAACCGCGATCAGCGCTCCTACCGCTCGTGGCTGACCGAGCTGCTGACCGAGGCGTACCGGGCGAGTACCGAGCACTCGGTCGCGATGGTCTTCTCGGACTGGAGGCAGGAGCCGACGACCAGCGACGCACTGCAGATGGCCGGGTGGACGTGGCAGGGCACCATCCCGTGGATCAAGCCCGCCAGCCGACCGCGCAAGGGCGGCTTCAAGCAGTCCGCGGAGTTCATCACCTGGGGCGTCAAGGGCACCCTCGACAACAGCCGCGCGATCTACCTGCCCGGCCACTTCATCGCCAGCCAGCCCCGCAAGGACCGGGTCCACATCACCCAGAAGCCGCTGGAGATCATGCAGCAGCTCGTCCAGATCTGCCCCGAGGACGGTGTCGTCCTCGACCCCTTCACCGGCAGCGGCTCCACCGGCGTCGCCGCCCTGCGCGAAGGCCGGCGCTTCGTCGGCGCCGAACTCTCCCCGCACTACGCGGACGTGGCCGAGCAGCGCCTGCGCGCCGAACTGACGCAGGACGACTTCGTCCTTGCCGGACCGGAGGCGTGACCGTGAGAGCCCCGAACAGCCGGCACCGACCGGCCCGCAGACGCACGAGGGCGGCTGGAGCATGAACCTCCAGCCGCCCTCGTCGTTTGGTCAGGCCGCCTGAACCGCCCGCTCGATCAGCGGTCCCGCCTTCTTGAGGTCGGCCGCCGAGGCGATCCGCACCTCCAGGTCCCCGGTGCCCAGGTGCCCGATCCCGCGCATGTCGCGCGTGAAGCCCTCCTCCAGCTCCACCGTGTCCGGGTCCAACCGCAGGTATGCCAGGATCACCCGGTGCGAGGCGGACGGCCGGAAGATCACGCTGGCCACGTTCTGCAGCCGCCGGTAAGCGATGTAGTGCTTGAGGACGACGGTCTCCACCTCGCCCGACGCGGTGAGCACCTCGTCCAGCTCGCCGTACAGATCCCGGAGACACTCCGGTACGTCGCCGACGACCGGCAGCTCGGCCGCCTCGGCGGCAGCCGCCGGCACCGAAGGCGTGGTCGATCTGCGCCCGGCCGCCGGGTTGACGGTGGCGGAGACCGGCTCGACCAGCTGAAGGCTCAGCAGCCCGCCGTCGAAGATCCGGTAGCGGACCAGCTCGATCGGCCACTGCCGCCCCAGGTCGCCGACGGCCACCCGGTCGTGGTGCGAAAAGCCGGCCGCGATGCACAGCGCCCGGGGAGCACGCCAGTCGATCGAGTCGGCCGCCTCCGGACTCAGCTTCTCCCTGACGAGGGCCTCGAACTCGTGGTGGCTGCTCTTCAACCAGGTGAGATAGGAGACGGCCTGCGAGACGACCCCGCTGTCGTTGCCCTTCTTGAACTCGATCACGACCGGCACGCCGTTCTCGTCCAGGCCCAGCGAGTCCACCCGGCCCCGGTGCCACGGACCGGTCGAGTACTCCGACGCCAGGAAGCGGATGCCAAGCATCGCCTCCATGCTCGCCTCCACCCGGCGCTGCAACTGCACCTCCAGCGCAACCGTCGAGCTGCGCAGCTCCACGTCCCGGCCGTCCGCCCCGAGCCGGAACACCTTCAGATCGCTCACCCAGCCCCCTTCGCATGACCGTACGAGGAGACCAATCGACGAGCTGACCTGGATATTCCGCCCTCGGCTGGCAGACCAGGCGGCCCGCGGACGAGCAGCCCGGAAAGTCTCCAGAATGAGGTGGTGATCAAGTGGCGATAACTGGGAAGATCGCTACCTAGGCGGCTTTCTCGGACAATGAGGTACAAGTTGCGGATCGTCAGGATCGCGTGGGAGAACTACCGTCGACTGCCCGACGGTGAGATCCATGTACGCAACCACATGGTGCTGGTCGGCCCCAACGACTCCGGCAAGTCGAGCGTCCTCCGCGCCGTACACATGTGCCTCGGCATGACCCGCGCCCAGCTGATGGCCGCGGTCAACGTCCGCGACTTCACTGATGCAACCAAGCAGCTGAGGTTGGAGGTCGAACTCTCGAACCTCGAACCCGACGACCTCGCGGCGTTTCCGGACGAGGTGATCGTCGGCGCCTCGAACACGGTCAAGATCGCGATCGAGGCGGACCTCAACCTCGTTGACTCCGAAGGCGATGACGCCGAGGAGACCAAGGAAGTCCGTCGATTCTTCGTCGACGCCGGACACGGGCGCGGGCCCTCGCGGGCACAGTTCGACGCCATTGGGTGGGCCTACGTTCCTGCCGCTCGCTCGCTGGCGCGAGAGCTGGCTGGTGCCGGCGGAACGATGCAGGAACTGCTTGGCAGCCTCGATCTGGGCCGCGACTCCGCAGCCATCGAGCAGGCCGCCAAGCAGCTGAGAGAGGCAGTCCAACGGGCAGCAGCAGTAGGTGCGTTCGGCGCCGAGCTTGCAACCACGCTCTCCGAGGCGCTGCCGAAGCCCGTGAAGGCCGACCAGGTCCACATCTCGACAGCCGGCGATCTGATCGGCTCCCCCCTCGCGGGGATGACGGTCGCGATCCAGGACGGAGATCACCTGGCTCCCCTGGCCGAGCAGTCCGACGGCGTGCGAGCCCTCTCTGTGCTCGCACTTCTGGGCATGTCCCAGCGGGCAGCCCGAATCGTCGCGATCGATGAGCCCGAGACACACCTGCACACCAGCGCCCAAAGGGCAGTAGCGCGATCATTCCGCAAGGGCGCCGGGCAGCGGCTTGTGGTCTCCCACTCAGCCGCCCTCGTCGGCCAGATGGACCCCAAGGACATCGTGGCGTTCGGCGCCGACCGGAGTCCCCGGCAGCTTCCCGTCGATGCGTTTGCTACGGGCGGCGCTCAGTCTGCCAAGCACTGGATCCCCAGCATCATCGACGCCCTGACAGCACGTCGGCTGCTCTTCGTCGAAGGATCGAGCGACAAGATCATCTGCGAGGCTGTCGCGGACCTTATCGGCCTATCGCTCGACCGAGTCGGTGTAGCCGTCATCGAGCTTGGCGGCGGAAGCTCCTTCGGTCCTGCGTACAAGGTGCTCGGCCCCACGGGCTTCGACCTGCCTATCTACGGGGTCACTGACGAAGACAAGCGGGACGAATGGGCGAAGGTCATCGGAGCTGACCCGGCGGCGTTGGAAGCCAGCGGCATCCTGGTCTGCAGCCCCGACCTCGAAGCCATGTACGCGAAGGCGCTCGGGCGGGAGAAGCTGCTCAAGCAGCTCCTCAAGAGCCCGGACTTCTACGAGGCCGCGATCGTCGCGGCGAGCAACGCCCAAAGCGTGGACGACGTCACGGAGGCAGACCTGATTGCCTTCTGTGGCCACAAGAGGAGGAAGGTCCAGGCGGCTGCTGCGGTTACGGCAGGACTCACCCTTACTGATGCAGAGCGCATGACCGAGCTGTGCGACCACCTTCGGGCGGTGGCGGGTTGAATCCGTCCGTTGACCCGCGCCAGAAGCTGCGCGAGCTTGGGCCCGCCGACCTTCTCGTGGTAGCTCCCGCAGGATGCGGGAAGACCTATGCCCTCGCGGACCGTGCCGCCGGCCTCATCAGGGCTGGCCACATCGCCTCCCCGCGCAAGATCCTCGCGCTTACCTTCTCCAACAAGGCCCGGGACAATCTCAACGCACGCCTACGGCAAGTGATGTCCGCGCGGGAGAGCGCCTCGGTCACCGTGAGCAACTTTCACGGACTGGCCGGCCGGATTCTCCGGGCGCACGGCAAGGTCCTCGGCCTTGATCCCCAGCAGGCGTTCCCCGAGAAGGTGCGAGTCAACCGCCATCGCGAGGCAGCAGGGATCACCTACAGGAACAGCGAAGCCGCCGACCTCGCGCTATCCCAGGCCAAGGTGGGGCTCTGGGACGACGACGAGGTCCTCCGCCGCCTTGCAGCAGCTGGCAACGCCGAGGCACTCCGATACGAATCGGTGCTGCGCGAAGCAGGGCTTATCGACTACAACGATCTCATTCGCTACGGGGCCCGCCTCCTCGCCGACCCCCGAGTGGCCCAGCTCTACCACGAGCACTTCGCCGTGGTGCTCGTGGACGAGGTTCAAGACCTGAGCCTCCTCCAGTTCGGCATGGTCCAAGCGATCGGCGCCGGGCGGACGACCTACGCAGGCGACCCGGCACAGGGCATCTATGCCTTCGCTGGCGCCGAGCCGGACCTCGTCTTCGAGGCAATCCACGCCGTCGTCCAGGAGGCTGTGGAGCTCAACGTGTCCTACCGGTCCAGCCCGGCCGTCCTGGCCGCCGTAAACGCGCTCGCCGGGGAGCTCGGCACCACTCGCCTCCAATGCGCCAGTCCCGAGAAGTGGGGGGACGACGCCAAGGTCGAGGTGGTGATCAGCGAGGATCCCGACGAGGAGGCCAGCGCGCTGGTCCCCGCGATCCGCCAGCAGCTTGAGGCTCAGCCGGACCTGACCATCGGGGTCGTCGCTCGCCGGACCACGCGGTTGAACGAGCTGATCACCGCCCTCGAAGCCGACGGGATCGGCTACCAGAACTGGCAGCTGGACACGCACCAGCCGGAGATCGTCGGCCTGCTCCAGCGCCACGTGGGCGAAGCCACCGCGCGACGGATCGAGCCCGAGGCCCAGCTTCAACGGTTGGCTGAGCTTTGCCAAGCAGACCTGCCGATCGACGCCGCCGAGGCAAGCGACCACCTGAGCGGTGCAATCGCATCGCTGCGAGAACAGCTCGAGGCGGGAGCGACAGTCGCGCAGGCTGTCGCAACCTGCAGGGCCGTGCAGGACTCGGAGGCCCCGGTCACCCCAGGGCTACATCTCCTGACGGGACACGCCGGCAAGGGCCAGGAGTTCGACGTCGTGTACATCGTGGGCCTCGAAGAAGGGCATATCCCGGACTTCCGTTCGACCTCCGACGACGCTCGGCTGGCCGAAGAACTCCGGGTCCTGCATGTCATGGCCTCGCGGGCCAAGACACGACTTGTTTGCACTCGGGTCGAGAACCGGTGGCGCACAGAGGACTGGTACGCGGCAGAGTCGCCATCCCGTTGGTGGGACCTTCTGGCGAACGTGGTCAGCCCACTGACGTGCGCGTAGGGTGCTCGCTGTCAGCGCCACGGCTTCGTCGGCCGCTGGGATCGGCCGAAGCATGCGGATACGCTGGGCGTGCCGGCGACCGGAGTGATCCGTTCGGCGGCAGCATCATCCAGGGGGTGCTTGTAGGGAGCTGACAAGCCCTGCGGGCCGACCTTCATCGCCGCTAGGAGACCCTCCCGGTGGACCGCCGGTGGACGGACGCCTTTGGACGGTGTAGTACGGGGTAACACAGGTCAACCAGCCGCACGTGCTCTGATCAGGCAAAACGTCACGAGACGGCACGGGGCGGCACCACGCAACATGAACCCTCATGGTCTCGTAATGCGTAGGTCGCGGGTTCGAATCCCGCAGGCGGCTCTGTAGAAGCCCCAGGACTCACTCGCCGTGACCTGGGGCTTTTGCCTTTTCTCGGCGTGTGGGCAGGCGTCGTTATTGGTGTGTCGCGACCTGGATGACGGCGTGGCGGCCGTTGGTGCGCCATGCGGGTTCGCTGCTGTCGAGCTGGGTGACGGTGTCGGCGTCGAGGCCGACGATCACGTCGGACTTCAGGGTGCGCAGGGCTGCGACGGGGGTCGGGAAGTGGCCGGTCTTGTCGGCGAAGGGGGTTGTCGGCGGGTGGAGGCGGTCGCCGACCAGGCGGCGGTAGTTGAGGTCGCCCTTGAGGATCGTCATGGCCGCGCCGGTGAATTCGGTTCGGAGGTCGGCGGGCATGTCGTGGAACGGCAGGGGTGCGCAGAAGAAGGGGTGTGTGCGGACTACGAGGGCGTCGTTGGTCATCGCTCGCCATAGCCGGCCGCCGACTTCCGCGGTGCGCAGGCGCTCGACCGAGGCGAGGACGTCGGCGGTCGTCGCGTCCGAGACGTAGTACGGCTGCGGCTTCACGTGGAGGACGACCTGCGCCGCGAGGCCGCGGGTCAGGAGGTGGTCGATCAGGACGAGGTCCGGCAGTAGTTCCCGGCCGGCGTTGTCCGCGACGACGCAGATCCGGCCGCCCCTCGCGCGTTCCAGCTGCGTCCAGAGTGTGGTGCTGTCGTCGGCGAGCAGGTCGGACGCGGTCTGTCCGTCGGCTTCCGCGGTGATCCGGAAGCTCAGGTCCGCGCGGTTGCCCCAGAGGGCGGACGACAGCAGCGCCTGCGCCCGGCGCGCCTCGGGTAGGCCGTCGAGCTTGCTCAGCGCGGCGAGTTCGTCGTCCACCGCGGCCCCGGCCAGCTCGGCGTGCTTGAACGGCGCGAACGGGTCGACGCCCCGCCACGCGCCGGGCCGGAAGTAGCCGACGGCGTCGAGCAGCCGGCGGTAGAAGTAGCTCTCCGCCCACAGGAACGGCGCCTCGCCCCAGGGCCTGCCCCACAGGTCCGCGCCCCACTCCAGCCACTGTGCAGCGTCCGGAGCCTCCTCGCCCAGCGGCTCCAGGACGCCGGTGGTGCTCTCCGCGAGCAGCTGCTCGACCGCCGCCCGCTGGGCGGGGCCGTAAGGGAGCGCGTCGAGGACCTGTTGGACGAGCTTCGGGTGGCGCTCGTGGAACACGCCCCGGGCGAAGGAGCCGGGGGCGTCGCTGCGGATCACGGGGGCGGTCGGCACGGGGGCGCTCGTCTCTCTCGTCATGGGCGGTCGGCCGGGCCGTCGCCCCGACCGAGGTCATTATCGGGCGGTCGTGGGGCTTCGGGCCGGGGCCGGGGTTGGTGGGGGCGCGGGAGGTGGGCGCACGAACCGGCGTGGGGGCGCATGGGGGAGGGCGGGGTGTGCGTCGATTGGGCGGGGGTTCGGGGAGGTTGTCGGGGGACTTCGGGAACCGCTTCCGGAAGTAGCGGCAGAAGCGTTTCTGTTTCGCGCTTTTTCGTGGCGCACAACTTGACATGGCCTGGCGAAATGGGGGTTGTGACGAAGTCGGCACGGGGCTCCGGTGCAGGTCAGGAATGTTACCGACCGGTCGCCCAAGAAAGTACTTGACTTGCCGTCAGGCACATTCCTAGGGTGAAACAAGTATGAGGGCGTGCTTCGGCACGCAGCGGTACGGGGGAAGAAGAACTTGAATGTGGCAGCGGCTGACAATTGCGGAACCGAAGTCGGTCATTCCACTTGTTCGACTGGTGGGCAGCAGTAGGGGGCGGTGACGACCGCCTGACGTCGTGGGGGGTCGACGGACTCCAATGGCGTTCTGTTGCAGGCCAGTTGCTCGGACGTTTCGCGCGCCGCCAGGGTGCGCCGCCGAGCCGGACCTCCGGATGCATTTCCGGACAATGGCGTCCTCAATGCCGTGTCCGAAGGCATCGAATTCGGCTGTGATCGCGTTCTCGAGTTAACCGAAGATTAACCGGAATCGCCTCTCCCGAGTGTTGGGGCATGAATACGGTCTCATCGGTCAAGGAAATGCGGCGCGATCCGCCGGTGCAGCTGATCACGCAAATGAGTATGGGGGAAGTGTGCGTCATGCCTGAAACTTCGATTGCCGTCCTCTTTCCGGGGCAGGGTGCGTTCTACGGCCGTGCCCTCGCCGACCTGCGGGACGAGTTCCCCGAGGTCGGACCGGTCCTCGCCGAGATCGGTGACGCCGCCCGTCCGCTGCTCGGCGACCGCGCGGTGGACCAGCTGTTCGCGACGCGGACGCCGGACACCGAGCAGCTGCTCCGGGAGGCCCCGGAGGCGCTCCAGCTGGCGATCTACGCGGTGTCCACCGCCACCTACGCCGTCCTGCGGGCCCGTGGTCTGCGCCCGAACGTTCTGATCGGCCACAGCCTCGGCGAGATCGCCGCGCTGGTCGCCGCGGGCGCGTTCACGCCCGCCGAGGGCGCCGAGATCGTCTGCCACCGGAGCATCGCGCTGCGCGAGGCCGGTCTGGGCGACGCCTACATGGCCGCCATCGGCACCAACGCCGGCCGGGCGCAGCGGCTCGTCGACCTGGTCGGCGACCCGCTGACCGGTATCGCGGTGGAGAACCACGCGGGCCAGACCGTGCTGTCCGGTCGGGCCGAGACGCTGGACACGATCGGCCGGCTGGCCGCCGTGCTGAAGATCGACTTCGCCCGGCTCAAGTCGCCGTACGCCTTCCACAGCCCGCTGCTCGGCCCGGCGGCGGAGAAGTTCGCCGCGCGGATCGCGGACATCCGCCAGCGTCCGCTGGAGACCACCGTCCACTCGCCGATCATCGGCCGCGCCTACGAGGACGCGGACCGGCTGACCGAGCTGCTGGCCGGGCACTTCACCGCCCGGGTGCGCTTCGGCGACACCGTCCGCGAGCTGGCGGGAACCGGTGTGTCGGTGTTCGTCGAGAGCGGCGCGCTGGACGCGCTGAGCCGGATCACCGGCCGCATCGTGGAGTCGCCGGTCACCACCGTGCCGACCCTGCTGCCGGAGGCGGGGGGCGCCGCCGTGTTGCGGCAGGCGCTCGACCGGCTGGCCTCGGTGGGTGCGGTCGCCGCGGGTGCGGGCGGATCCTCGGCGGACCAGCTGCGGGCGGCGCTGCTGTCCGACGTGCCGGCCGAGGACTTCGAGGCGTTCTGGAACGGTCGGGGCGTGGAGGTCCGGGCGTTCGCCCGCGAGGCCTACCTGACCTACCTGGGCGCCAAGGAGGAGGAGCCGAGCGTCGGCGCGGCGAACGGGAGCCTCAACGGCAGCGCCAACGGGAGTGTCAACGGCCACCTGAGCGCCGCGGCCGTGCCGGCGGTGGCGGTGGCGGTGGACCGGGACACCCTGGTCCGTCAGCTCGCCGACATCTACGCCGAGGCGCTGGAGTACCCGGCCGAGGTGTTCGAGGAGGCCACCGACCTGGAGGCCGAGCTGGGTGTCGACTCGGTGAAGCAGACGGAGCTGCTGGTGCGCGTCGGCAACCGCTACGAGCTGCCGCCCCGGCCGTCCGACGTCCGTCCGGCCGCCTACAACACCCTGGGCAAGATCGCTGACCTGATCATCGCCTCGGGCGGATCGGTGTGAGCGAGGTGTCCCAGGAACTGCAGGGAAAGATCGCCCTGGTCACCGGAGGGGCGCGGAACGTCGGCAAGGTCATCGCCAAGCGTCTCGCCGCCGACGGCGCGCTCGTCGTCATCAACCACCTGCACTCGCCCGGGCCCGCCCGGGAGACCGCCGAGGAGATCGAGCGGGCCGGTGGCCAGGCGTACGTCATCCGGGCGTCGGTCGCCGTCCGGGGCCAGGTCGACCGGATGTTCGACGAGATCGAGGAGCGCTTCGGCGGCCTCGACATCCTGGTCAACAACGCCGCCAACGGTGCCCTGGTGCCGGGCGGCGAGGTCACCGACCAGCTGATCGACCGGGCCCTCAACACCAATCTCAAGGGCGGCCTCGCGTGCGCCCAGCGCGCCGCCGCGCTGATGGCGCGGCGGGGCGGGGGCAGCATCGTCAACCTGTCCACGCTGGGCGGCGGCCAGTTCGTGATGGCCAACTACCTGGCCTGCGGGCCGGCCAAGGCCGCGGTGGAGGCGATGACCCGCTACCTGGCCGTCGACTACGCCCGGGACGGGATCAGGGTCAACACGGCCGCCGCCGGCATGCTCTACAGCGAGGTCGTGGACCTCTTCCCGGACGCCGAGCGGATGCAGCGGGCGACCGTCGAGGCCACTCCGATGGGGCGGCTCGGCCACCCGGAGGAGCTGGCCGAGGTGGTGGCCTTCCTGGCCTCGCCCAGGTCGAGCTGGATCACCGGCCAGGTGATCCTGGCGGACGGCGGACTGTCCACCGGGCAGGCGCTGCTCTCGCCGCCGCGGGCGCTGGTGGAGCCGGTGCCGCCGACCGTTCCGGTCGGGGAGCCGGTGGAGGGGTCGGAGGGGGCGGAGGACGCGCCGGTGGTCACCGCCGCCGCCGTGCCCGTGACCGCCCCGGTCGCCGCACCCGTCACCGCCGCCGTGCAGGCCGCGGTGACCCCGCGTCAGGCACCGGTGGTCAAGGCCGCGCCGGCCCCGGTCGCGCCGGCCCCGCCCGCCCCGGTGGCCGCGAAGGAGGCGGTCGAGGAGGAGGCGTTCGACGAGGACGACGAGATCGCCATCGTCGGCATGGGCATCGTGGTGCCCGGCGCCAACGACCTCGACGAGTACTGGCACGAGCTCATGCACGGCGCCGACCGGTTCGTCGAGATCCCCGCCGACCGGTGGGACAACGACAAGTTCCACTCGGCCGACAAGCGCGACGAGGACAAGACCTACTCCAAGCGCTCGGCCTTCATCACCGACTTCGTGCCGCACCCGCAGCTGGCCCGCGAGCTGGCCGAGGCGGGGACCGACCCGAACGCGGTGGAGTCCACCACGCTCTGGCTGCGCCACTCGCTGCTCCAGGCCATGGAGGGTGTCCGGCACAACCCCGAGGACCGCTGCTCCTTCCTGGTCGGCTACACCGCCGACGGCAGCCAGCACCTGGAGGAGGCGACCGTCCGGGCCGGTGTGCTCGGCCGGATCGCGCCCATCCTGGACGGTCTCGGCCTGTCCGGGGCGGACCGGGCCGCCGCGCTGGCCACCGTCGAGCGGCGGCTGGCCGGGCACTACCCGCGCAGCGGCCCCGAGCCGCTGCACTTCTTCCCGCACCGGGTCGGGCTCAACGCGATGCGCGACGTGCTGCCGGACTCCGCCGAGCTGCTGCTGGTGGACACCGCCTGCTCCTCCTCGCTCTACGCGGTGGACCTGGGCCTCAAGGGCCTGCTGGAGGGTCGGCACGACATCGCGGTCTGCAGCGGCTCGTTCGCCGTGGGCCCGCGCGGGTCGATCCTGTTCGCCAAGCTCAACGGCCTGTCGGTGAGCGGCGAGGTCCGCTCGCTCGACAAGGACAGCGACGGGGTGCTGTTCTCGGACGGCGCCGCGACCGTCGTGCTCAAGCGGCTCAGCCGGGCCCGCCGGGACGGCGACCGGGTGCTGGCCACCCTGCGCAGCTTCGGCTCGTCCTCGGACGGCAAGGGCAAGGCGATCTACGCGCCGAGCGCGGCCGGCCAGAAGCTGGCGATCCGCCGGGCGCTGGACCGGCCGGGGATGGACGACGTGCGGCCGGACTGGATCGTCGCCCACGCCACCGGCACCCCGGCGGGCGACCTGGCGGAGTTCACCACCCTGCGCGAGACGCTGGGCGGTCATGAGCCCGGCCGTGCCCCGGTGGTCGTCACCTCCAACAAGTCGGTGATCGGGCACACCGGTTGGGCCGCGGGCGTGGCCTCGCTGATCGAGGTCGTGCTGGGCTTCCGGCACGATGTGATCCCGCCGCAGCACCGGTTCACCGAGACCCCGGCGGACTTCGCGATCGGCGGCTCCAACCTGGTCGTGCCGACCGAGGCGGTGCCCTGGCCGCGCGGCGCCCGCCGCCGCACGGCCGCCGTCTCCGGCTTCGGCTTCGGCGGCACCAACGCCCACCTGGTCGTGCAGGAGCCGCCCGCGGCGCCGAAGGCGCCGTCCGGACTCCCGCTGCCGGCGCGGACCGAGCAGGTGAAGCCGCAGCGGATCGCGATCGTGGCCCGGACGGCGCACGTGCCGGGCACCGAGACCGCCGACGAGCTGGCCACCTGGCTGGGCCGGACCGGTCCGGAGGACGTGTCCTTCGGCGACACCTACCCGCTGCCGTCGTTCCAGCAGGTGCGGATGCCCCCCGGCATGATGCGGGGCATCGACCGCTGCCAGCTGATGATCCTCAAGTGCGCCCACCGGCTGCGCGACAGCCTGGGCGCGTTCTGGGAGGACAACAGCGAGACCACCGGCGTGGTGCTCGGCCACCTCGGGGCGACCCGCAACGCGACGCTCTACGCGCTGCGCTGCTACCTGGACGATCTGACCATCGCGCTGAAGGCCGATGCCTCGCTGGCCTCGGCGCCGTGGCTGCCGGAGGCGCTGGAGCTGCTCAGGACCGAGGTGCGGCGGCTGGTCCCGCCGTCCAACGAGGACTCCTTCCCCGGCATGATGCCGAATGTGATCCCGGCCCGGGTCGCCAACTATTTCGACCTCAAGGGCCTCAACATGACGGTCGACACGGGGTTCACCTCGACCCTGAGCGCGATCGACGTCGCCATCCGCTACCTGCGGCAGGGCGAGCTGACGATGGCACTGGTCGGCGGCATCAACGGCAACAGCACCGACGAGGTGCGCCAGCTGCTGGACGAGGCCCTCGACGACCGCAGCGTGCTGGCCGAGGGCGCCTTCCTGTTCGCCCTGGTGACGGAGGAGACCGCCGCCGCGGCCGGGCTGGAGGTGCTCGGCTACCTGGACACCCCGCTCGCCGAGGCGGAGCGGGACGGAGAGGCGGCCTCGGCCGCAGGGCCGGTGCCGACCGTCGAGTGCGGCGCCGTCCGCCCCGGCCGGGAGGTCTGCTACCTGGGCGCCGAGGGTGCGATCGGCATCCTCCAGGTGCTGGCCGAGGAGCCGGCCGAGCGCGACGCGCTGGTGGTCTGCCGCGGCGAGAACGGCGCGCCCGACCTCAGCGTCCGGGTCTCGGCCCCGCTGTCGGCGGCCGTGCCGGCGCCCGAGGCCGAGCTCCACGTGCCGTCCGCGTTCTACGACGAGCGGCTGTACGACGACCGGCACCCGCTGGTGGTGAGCCGGCACGTGCCCGGGCTGACCGAGACGCCCGGCGAGCCGGTCCGCGCCGAGCTGCCGTTCTGGCCCGCGGAGCCCACCGTCGTCCTGACCGACCGGCCGGAGACGGTGACGGCGGCCGGGGCGCCGGCCGGCACCCTGGTGCTGTCCACCGTGCCCGGCGGTCCCGGGGTCCGGCACGTGCCGGACGCCGAGGCGCTGGCGGGGCTGCTGGACGAGGCGGACCCGCGGCGGCTGATCCGGCACATCCGGGTGGTCACCGACCTGTCCGGCGCGGACACGGCCGGTCCGGCGGAGGCGGAGGCGCTGAGCGCCCTGCACGAGCTGGTCTTCCTGACGGTGCAGCAGCGGCACGAGGCGCTGGCCGACGAGGCCGGCGGCGCGAGCTGCGTCGGGCTGTTCCTCGGGGCGATGACCGACCGCACCCCGCACCCCTTCACGGGCATGTTCACGGGCCTGTTCAAGGTGATCCACCTGGAGTACGCGCCGCAGTGCCTGACCTACGCGCTGATCACCGGGGCGCGGGAGGCCGCCACCGGGGTCGCGCAGGCGGAGCGGGAGTCGGCGTTCCGGCGCGGCGTCCCCTCGGCCTTCCACGACGGCGGGCGGCGGCTGACCGTCACCCTCGCCGAGGAGCCCGGCGAGCTGCTGCCGCCGGGGGAGGCGACGCTCGGTCCGGACAGCGTCGTGGTCGCGGTCGGCGGTGGGCGGGGCATCACCGCCGAGCTGCTGGCCGAGGTCGCCCGGCACTTCCGGCCCCGGGTGTACGTGCTCGGCAGCAACCCGGTGGACTCCCACCCGGCCGAGTACCTGGAGCTGGACGACGAGGCCTTCGCCAAGGGCCGCGCCGACTACATCCGCAAGCAGCTGGCGCTGCGGACCGGCCGCAACCCCGCGCAGCTCAACCGCGCGTACGAGCGGATCGGCCAGGCGCGGGTGATCCGGGCCAACCTGCGCCGGATCGCCGAGCACAGCGGTGCGGGCGCGGTGCACTACGTGCCCTGCGACGTGACCGACCGCGAGCAGGTGACGGCCGCGATGGACCGGATCCACGCCGAGGCCGGGCGGATCGACCTGCTGGTCAACGCGGCGGGGCTGAACCGTTCGGCGCCGATCGCGACCAAGAGCCTGGCGGAGTTCCGGCAGGTCCGCGACCTGAAGGTGCTGGGCTACTTCAACCTCAAGCACGCCCTCCGGGGCCGGCAGCCGCGTGCCTGGTGCAACTTCGGTTCGCTGCTGGGCATGACCGGCCAGGTCGGCGAGGCCGACTACGCCTCGGGCAACGACTTCCTCGGGGCCGCGGCGACCTACCACCAGCAGGTGCTGGGCATCCACGAGTTCACCGTGGGCTGGACCCTGTGGGGCGAGGTCGGCCTGGGCGCCAACGAGTTGACCAAGGCGTACTTCGAGAAGAGCGGCCTGTACTCCGCGATGAGCACCGCGGAGGGCGTGCACCACTTCGTCCGCGAGCTCAACCTGGCCAAGCCCTCGCCGTACACCGTGCACCTCGGTGACGCGGAGCGGCGGGCGGTCGACCGGCTGCTGCCGGGCTTCCTCAACCCGGGGGCGCCGCGCGGCGGGACGGACTCGGCGGTGCCGCAGGAGCCGGTGCGCCCGGAGCGGCCGACCGCGGCGGGACCGGTGGAGCCGGCGGTACTGCCGTTCTACCTCGGCGAGGTGGTCGAGCGCGGCACGGACTCGGTCACCTTCGAGCGGGTCTTCGACCTGGAGCGGGACGACTACCTGCGCCACCACAAGGTCGGCGACGCGCCCACCCTGCCGGGGACGTTCGTCACCGAGATCGCCTTCGAGGCGGCCTCCTGGCTGGTGCCGGACCTCAAGGTGTACGCCTTCGAGGACCTGCGCTTCCACCACTTCCTCAAGGTCCGCGAGTCGGACCGGGCCGGGCTGCGGAAGCGGATCCGGGCCGAGCTGGTGGAGCGGCGGGCCGATCTCGGCCAGGCCGTGGTGGCGGTGCGGATCACCCACGACGTGGTGGCGCCCAACGGCACCGTGCTGGTCAAGGACCGGCTGCACTTCGAGGTGCGGGTGCTGCTGGCGGGCGACCTGCCGGACGCGCCGCACTGGAAGGCCTGGCACCCCGCCGCGGAGACGCCGGTGCCCGACCCGTACCACAGCCCGGGCTCCCCGGTGCTGCTGACCGACCTGTTCGTGTCGACCACCGACACCCGGCTGCACCCGGACGGCAAGCGCGCCACCTACAACCTCGAACTGCCCACCGACCACCGGGTCTTCGGGAGCTTCGGGATCCCGGTGGTGCTGCTCGACGGGCTGGCCAGGACCGGGGTGCTGGCCCTGGTCGACGGTGACCTGATCCCGCTCGCGGCCCCGCTGGGCATCGGCCGGATCGACGTCTACGAGCACGGCGGCGACAGCCATGTCGCGGCCCGGTACGGCCGGGTCGACCTGTACGCGGTGCTGCCCGGGGCGGAGGCCGACGGGCGGAACGCGGGCAGCGGCAACCGTTTCGTCGCCGTCCGTCCGGACGGGCGGATCCTGATCCAGATGAAGGACCTGGACTGGACGCTGATGGGCTATCTCGACCGCAGCACCGGGAAGTTCGTGACTCCCGAGGAGGTGGCCGAGGCGGCCGCCGCCCGGGCGGTCGGTACCGGTACCGGTACCGGTAGAGCGGAACCCGAGGCGGCAGATCCCGGGGCGGCAGATCCCGGGCCGGCAGATCCCGGGGTGGCTCCCGCCGAGGCCAGTGAGGTGGTGACGGCGATGGGAAAAGCTGAGGCCGGCGCGGCTGGTGGGCCGACGCCGGCGGCCACGGACCCCCAGTACGCCACGAGCAGGAAGGCGAGCACCGACGTGACCGCGAGCAAGGAGAACGGCGGGGAGCCGGCCCCGGAGCCGGGTACGGCGGTGGCCACGGTCGTCGCCGCGCCCGAGCGCCGCCCGGCGCGCCGCCCCGCGCCCGCCGTCGCGCGGCTCGCCCGCCCCGCCCCGGGGCCGCGCGGACTGCGGACCGTCCCCGGCAACCTGCGCAAGTTCCAGCGCAACGCGCCCGCCCTGTTCACCGAACTGAGCCGGGCCTACGGGGACATGGTCCGGCTGCCGCTGGGCTACTTCACCGTCCACCTGAACTACCACCCGGACAACATCAAGTACGTCCTCCAGGACAACAACCAGAACTACATCCGCGGCAAGGGCTACGACGCCTTCAAGATCTTCATGGGGATGGGCCTGCTCACCCTCGACGGGGAGGAGTGGAAGCAGCACCGCCGGGTGGTGAACCCGCTGTTCCACAAGACCGCGATCGACAACATGGCGACCACCATGACCGACTCCACCGCCCTGGTGCTCGACCGCTGGGAGCAGGGCGGGTCGGACAAGGCCGGCATCGACGTGGTGCCGGAGATGATGGACCTCACCCTGGGGGCCCTCGGCAAGGTCATGTTCGACACCGACCTCCACCCGCTCAGTGACCGGGTGGGGCCGGCGATGGTCACCTCCATCGAGGCCATGGTCTTCCGCGGCACCCTCAACCAGCTGACCCCCGAGTTCGTCCCGATCCCGTACAACCGGCGCATCCGCCAGGCGCGCAAGGTGATGTACGACGTGGTGGACGGCATCGTCGAGGCGCACCGGGACGGCCGGCACGAGGGGCTGACCGACCTGGTCAGCCTGCTCCTCCAGGCCCGGGACGAGAGCGGCGGCGAGTGGACCCGGCAGCAGGTCCGGGACGAGATCATGACGGTCTTCATGGCCGGCCACGAGACCACCGGCACCGGCCTGGCCTGGGCGCTCTACGAGCTGGCCAAGGACCCGGAGGCGCAGGAGCGGCTGCACGAGGAGGTCGAGCAGGTGCTCGGCGGGCGCACGCCCACCATCGAGGACCTGCCGAAGCTCCCGTACGCCAGGATGGTCACCGACGAGACGCTGCGGCTGCACCCGCCGATCTGGGTGTACCCGCGCGACGCCGTCGCGGAGGACGACGTCAACGGCTGGCACGTGCCGGCCGGCGGCAGCGTCTTCATGGTCCCGTACGTCACCCACCGGCACCCGGACTACTGGGTCGACCCGGAGCGCTTCGACCCGGAGCGTTTCACCGAGCAGAACCGCGCCCAGCAGCCCCGGTACGCCTACTTCCCGTTCGGCGGGGGCCAGCGCAAGTGCATCGGCAACCAGATGGCGCTGGTGCAGACGCACCTGACGCTGGCCATGGTGGCCCAGCGCTTCCGGCTGCGGCTGGTCCCCGACCACCCGCTGACGCTGGGCACGCTGGTGTCCTTCCGCCCGGTGGACGGTATCCGCCTCGTCGTGGAGCCCAGGAAGCGATGACACGCCGATGACACTCAAGGAACCGATCACCCTCGCGGAGGCCCTCGCCCCGCCGGTGGTGGACTACCCGCAGGACGGATCGGTGCGCCCCGTGCGGCGCCACGTGTGGGAGCCGGTGGAGACCGCCGCGCTCCCGCCGGGCGCCGCCCCCGGGCTGCGCGGGCGCTCGATCGCGGTGGTCGGTGGCCGGGAGGCCACCGCCGCCGCGGTCGCCGCGGCGCTCACCGCGGCCGGGGCGCGGGCGCACCGGCTCGCCCCGCCCGCCGAGGGGCAGCGCGGCGGCTTCGCCGAGGCCGCGGCGGCCCTGTTCGCCGCGGCCGGGCGGATCGACGGGATCGTCGACCTCAACCTCGAGGAGCCCTTCGACCGCAGCGGCCCGGACGGCTGGGAGGCACCGTTCCGGCAGACGGTCGCGATGCTCCAGGCCTGCTTCGCGGACTGGATCACCGAGACCGACGCGGTGCGGCTGTTCTACCTGCCGGTCACCTGGCTGGGCGGCCGGATGGGCTTCGGCGCGGACCGGGTCGAGCAGCCGCTCGGCGGCCTGTGGGCGGGGCTCGCCAAGGGCCTGCCCCGGGAGGTCCCGAACTGCAACATCAGGATCCTCGACCTCACCGCCGAGCACTCGGCGGAGGAGATCGGCGAGCTGGTGAGCCGGGAGCTGTACCGCTGGGGCGCGTTCGAGATCGGCCACCACGGCGGCCGCCGCTACAGCCTGCGGGCCCGCCACGCCCAGCCCGCCCCGCCGGTCCGTGCGCTGCGGCCCGGCGACACGGTGGTGATGTCCGGCGGCGGGCGCGGCATCGGCTACGCGCTGGCCCGTTCGCTCGCCGAGGAGTTCGGCGCGCGGGTGGTGGTCAGCGGTCGTGGCGCGGTGCCCGACGCGGCCGCCGTCCCGGCGCTGGCGTTCGACGAGCGGGAGTTCCGGCGCTACCGGGACGAGCGGCTGCGGGAGGCCGTGGCCGCCCGCCGGGTGCCGCAGGTCCGCGGCGAGCTGGAGAAGCTGGCCCAGGAGCGCGAGCTGTGGGCCAACCTCGTCTCGGCCCGCGAGGACGGTCTGCGGATCGACTACGTGCAGTGCGACATCACCGATCCCGCGCAGGTCGCCCGGCTGGTCGACGAGGCCGGCGACCGGCTGGCCGGCGTCGTCCACAACGCGGGCGTGGACGTGCCGGTGCGGCTGCCGGGCAAGACCGAGCAGATCGTCTCGCTGGTCGTCCGGGTCAAGGTCGGGGGCTTCCTCAACCTGCTGCGGGCGGTGGCGGACCGGCCGCCGCTGGCGTTCTTCTGCAGCGTGGGCTCGCTGACCGGCCGCTGGGGCGGCATGGTCGGCCAGCTCGACTACGGGGCCGCCAACGAGGCGCTGAGCCGGCTCGGGCTGTGGGCCTCGCAGGACGGCGAGCAGTCGGGCCGGGTCCGGCGGACGCCGGTGTCCACGGTCTGCTGGCCGACCTGGGAACGCCTCGGGATGATCACCAACTACGAGGCCACGCTGCGCTACATGTCGGCGGTGGACGTCCGTGAGGGCCTGTACCACTGGAAGCGCGAGCTGTTCTCCGGCGGCAGCGGCGAGTCGACGTTCATCGGCGACGTCGGTCCGGCGATGCTGCCGTCCGTTCTGCGCGGCTACCAGCAGGACACCGGTCTGCCCGGGATCGAGCGGCTCGCCGCGAGCCGCTACTACCTGGGCGAGCCGCTGGACTTCCGGCCGTACGCCGCGCTGACCACGGAGCACCTGCTGACGGCCGGGGAGCTGCCGTGCTGCGACGACTTCCGGGTCGGCGGCGAGCCCGCGCTGCCGGTCTCGCTCTGCCTGGAGTACCTGCGGGCGGCCGGTGACTGGGTGCTGCCGGAGAACGGGGACCAGCTGCGGTTCGCCGAACTCCGGGACCTGGACGTGGACCTGGCGGAGCTGCGGGTCGGCCCCGGACGGCGCACGGCGGTGCTGACCCGGCACGCCGAGGGCCGCTGGGCGCAGGACGGCAGCTGGCGGGTCGCGGTCACCCTGGAGCGCGAAGGGCGGCGGCTGGCGGCCGCCGAACTGGTCCACCGCGCCGATGAGTTGCCGCCGGAGCGGGCGATGCTGCCGCCGACCGGGGCGCTGGGGGCGGAGGACGTGGCACCGCCCGCGCCGGGCGGTGCGCTCGGCTGGAGCGGGCACGCCTTCCGGCTGGCGGCCTGGCAGCGGGACGCGGTGGGCGGCCGGCTGTACGGGCGGGCGGAGCCGGGGCGGACGGCGGATCTGCTGCTCGCCTCGCCGGCGCCCGGTTCGGCCCTGCCGCTCAACCAGTTGGAGAACCTGCTGCGGGCCGCGTGGCTCGCCCAGGCGCCCGGCGCGGGCTCGTCCTCGGCCGACGCGGGTGCGACCGGTGCGACCGGGCGGGTCCGGCGGCTCACGGTGGAGCGGCTGTCCGTCACGCCGTCGGCCGGGGAGGGCGCCGTCCTGCTGGTCGGCACCCCGGACGGCCGCGACTGGACCGGCTACCACCCGGTCGAACTCTTCGAACCGTGCCCGGTGGTGCTCCGGGTGACCGGCCTGCGCCACCACTGACACCGGACGGTCCGAGGCCGGCCGTCCGGTACCGACCAATCCACCGTGCCCCGGGGCACGGCACGACACCACCAGGGGGATCCGTTGACCACGATCGTTGACCGGTCGAAGGCCTATTGCGTCGTGGGCGCCGGGGCAGGTGGTCTGTCCGCCGGCAAGAACCTGCGGGAGTTCGGCATCGAGTTCGACGTGATCGAGCGCGCCGACGACGTGGGCGGCAACTGGTACGGCGGCAACACCTACAGCGCCGCCTACGACTCGGTGCACCTGATCACGTCCAAGCCCTACATCCAGTACGACGACTTCCCGATTCCGGCGCACTTCCCGACCTACCTCGGCCGGGAGCACGCGCACGCCTATCTGCGCTCCTACGCCGAGCACTTCGGGGTGTACGAACACGTCGAGTTCAGCCGCACGGTGGAGTCGATCGAGCGCCGGGACGGCTCGCCGGACTGGTTCGTCACCCTCGACGGGGGCGAAGTCCGCCGCTACGCCGGGGTGGTGATCGCCAACGGCCACAACTGGAGCCCCCGGTACCCGGAGTACCCGGGCAAGTTCGACGGGGAGATCCTGCACTCCTGCGAGTACCGCGACCCGGAGCCGCTGCGCGGAAAGCGGGTGCTGGTGGTCGGCGGCGGCACCTCCGGCTGCGACATCGCGGTGGAGTCCTCGCAGAATGCCGCGTCGACCTCGCTGAGCATCCGCCGGGGCTGCTACTACTGGCCGAAGTACCTGTTCGGGATGCCCACCGACGTGCTCTACGAGAACGTCCTGAAATGGCGCATGCCCCGGCCGGTGGTGCGCTTCTTCGGTAGTCTCTTCCTGCGCCTCAACAGTGCCGGACGGCCGGAGCAGTACGGACTGCCGAAGCCGTCGCACAAGTTGCTGGAGGAGCATTTCGTCATCAATTCGACGCTCCTCTACCACCTGGGGCACGGTGATATCGGGGCGAAGCCGGACATCGCCGAACTCCGGGGGGACCGGGTGAAGTTCAGCGACGGGAGCGAGGAGGCGTACGACGTGATCGTCTACGCCACCGGTTACCGGATGACCGAGTTCCCGTTCATCGATCGCAAGTACCTGAACTGGAACGGGCGCACTCCGCAATTGCACCTCAGCGCGTTCCACCCTGAGTACGACAACCTTTTTGTCATCGGTTACTTCCAGACTTCCACCGGCAACTGGCCGATCATGGATTACCAGTCCCAGCTCATGGCCCGCTACCTGCACCTGCTGCGCACCGACCCGCGGCGGGCGTCCTGGTTCAAGCAGGCCAAGTCCACGCCGATGGCGGCGGCCGAGCTGAACGGCGGCATCCAGTACTACGACTCCGAGCGGCACTGGCTCCAGGTCGAGCACTTCTCCTACCGGGCCCTGCTGCGCAAGCTGGTCCGCCGGATGAACGCCGACCCGCCGCCCGCCGCGCGCAACCGCGGCACCGCGGCCGGAGCCGGCGGCACCGGCCCCGCGGAGCAGGCCAACGCGCCGGCGGCGAACCGGCTGAGGAGCCACGCATGATGGACCTGATCGCACGGCTGGCGAACCGGCATGCCCGGGTGATGGTGCTGTGCGCCGTGGTGGTGGCCGCGGTGGCGGCCTTCATCGGCGCGCCCGTCGTCACATCGCTGACCGGCGGCAACCCGGACTTCGTCACCCCGGGGTCGGGCAGCGTCCGGGCGGACGACCGGATCGGCGCGGCCACCGGCATCCAGAGCGACGGCGGCATCATCGCCCTGGTCGACACCGGTGCCCCGGTGGACGACCCCCGCACCCGGGAGGAGGTCGAGAAGGTCGCCGGGCTGATGGCCGGGGACCCGACCTTCGCCGACGTCCTGACCTACTACCGGACCCAGGACCAGAACCTGGTCTCCAAGGACGGTCAGCGGACGATCGTGGTCGGCCGGCTCAAGGACAGTGCGGAGGACCACTACCAGGACGCCGTCGACCGGCTGTCCGACCGGCTCGACGGCGACGCCGCGGTCAAGCTCGGCGGCAGCGAGGTGGTCGGCAACCAGGTCGTCAGCACCGTCCAGCACGACCTGGAGCGGGCCGAACTCCTGGCCTTCCCGGTGCTGTTCCTGCTCTCGCTGTGGATCTTCCGCAGTCTGGTGGCCTCCGCGCTGCCGCTGGTCATCGGCGGCCTGAACGTCGTGCTGACCCTGTTCGGGCTGCGGGTGGTCGACCAGTTCACCCCGATGTCGATCTTCTCGCTCAACCTGGTCACCGCGCTCGGCCTCGGCCTCGCCATCGACTACAGCCTGCTGATCGTCTCCCGCTTCCGCAGCGAGATGACGGTCGAGCCCGACATCGACCGGGCGATCCGGGTCACCCTGCACACCGCGGGCCGCACCATCCTGTTCAGCTCGCTCACCGTGAGCGCCGCGATGGCCTCGCTGTTCGTCTTCCGCCAGCGCTTCCTCTACTCGATGGCGGTCGGCGGCCTGCTGGTCTCCGCCTCGGCGCTGCTGGTCGCGCTGCTGGTGCTGCCCGCGATGCTGCGACTGCTCGGCCGGCACATCGACTTCCTGGCGCCGGCCCGGTTCCGCCGCTCGCTGGAGGCGCCGGAGAACACCGACGGCGGCTGGTTCGCGCTGGCCCGCGGTGTCATGCGGCGGGCCCCGCTGGTCGCGATCGGCGCCGGCGCGCTGCTGGTGCTGCTCGGACTGCCGTTCCTGAAGGTCGCCTTCACCACCGTCGGCCCGTCCTCGCTGCCCACCAGTACGAGCAGCCGCTCGGTCGCCGACACCCTGCGCGCCGACTTCCCCGCCGACCCGCTGGAGTCCGTGCAGGTCGTGGTCGCGGCCGGCGGCGACACGGCGGGCGCGCAGCCCCGGGTGGACGCGCTGCGCGACCGGATCGCGGCCCTGCCCGGCGCGGCCGCCGTCACCCCGGCCGTGGCGCTGAACGCGGACACCTGGCTGCTCCAGGTCACCCCCCGGGAGCCCGGCCTCAGCGGCGAGAGCCAGACCCTGGTCAAGGACGTCCGGGCGCTCTCCGGCCCGGACGAGGTCCTGGTCGGCGGGCAGACCGCCACCTTCGTCGACCTGGAGGACAGCCTCACCGGCCGGCTCCCGGCCGCCGCGCTGATCGTCTTCCTCACCAGCATGCTGGTGCTGCTGCTGATGACCGGCTCGCTGGTGCTGCCGCTCAAGGCCGTGCTGATGAACCTGCTCACCCTCGCCGCGACCTTCGGCATCCTGGTCTTCGTCTTCCAATGGGGTCACGGGGCAGGGCTGTTCGGCACCGAGGCGCAGAACGCGCTGGACGCCACCCAGCCGGTGCTGCTGTTCGCGATGGTCTTCGGACTCTCCACCGACTACGGCGTGTTCCTGCTCGCCCGGATCAAGGAGGCCAGGGACGCCGGGGTCGGCGAGGCCGAGTCCGTCGCCCAGGGCCTGGGCCGCACCGGCAGGGTCGTCACCGCGGCGGCGGTGCTGTTCTGCGTCGCCCTGGGCGCGCTCGCCACCTCCGAGATCGTGTTCATCAAGGAACTCGGGCTCGGCACCGCGCTGGGCGTGCTGCTGGACGCCACCATCGTCCGGGCGCTGCTGGTGCCCTCGTTGATGCGTCTGCTCGGCCAGTGGAACTGGTGGGCCCCGGCTCCGCTCCGGTGGCTGTACGAACGATTCGGGCTCCGTGAGGGCGGGGCGCCGCCGCTGGCCGTCGAGAAGTCGTAAGGTTTTGACGCACCGTCACCACTATCGACCGGCCTTTCTACGACCAGAGGTGGAAACGTGTACCACGCCATCGTCCGGCGCAACCTCCGCAATTCGTTCGCCGACGTCAACCGCGGCAACTATGCGGCCATCGTGCGGCAGTTCACCCCCGACGCGGAGCACTGGTTCTCCGGCGCGCACGCGCTGTCGGGCGGGCGTGACACCGCCGAGCAGATCCAGCGGTGGTACGACCGGCTGGCGGAGGTCATGCCCGACCTGCGCTTCGAGCTGAAGAAGGTCGTTGCCAAGGGCTGGCCCTGGGACACCGTGGCCTTCGCCGAGTGGGTCGACCACCTGACCGACCGCGAGGGCAACCGCTACTCGAACCAGGGCGTGCACGTGGTCCGGATCAAGTGGGGCAAGATCACCGAGCTCCACATCTACTGCGACACCGAGCTGCTGGAGTCGGTGCTGGACAAGCTGGGCGAGCAGGGCGTCGGCGAGGCCGTCGCCACGCCGGTCGGCAGCCCCGGCCCGTTCCGCGAGGCGCGCGTCGGCAGGTGACGCGCGCGGGTACGCCGACGCGGGCGGTCCGGTGACACCGGGCCGCCCGCCGTCGTTCGGTGTGGGTGTGGGGGAAGGGGGAGGGATGAACGCGCAGGACCCGGGGGCGGTCGAGCTGTGGCTGCTCGAAGCCGCCGCCGTACCGGTGGGACCGGCCGAGCTGGACGGCCTCGACGAGGAGGAGCACCGGCGGGCCGGTCGCTTCGTCCGGGACGCCGACCGGGCCGTCTACCTGGCCGCGCACGTCGCGCTGCGGCACGTTCTCGGCCGACGCCTGGGGCTCGCCCCGGCGGCGCTGGCCTTCGCCCGGGAGCCGTGCCCCGGCTGCGCCGAACCGCACGGGCGGCCGCGGCTGGCCGGTGACCCGGCCGGCGCCCCTGCCGGAGCCCCGCACTTCTCGCTCTCCCACGGCGGCGGCCGGGTGCTGATCGGCCTCGCCGACGCCCCCGTCGGCGTGGACGTGGAGCCGCTGCCCGCGGCCGACAGCGTGGAGGTGCTCGCCACGACGCTGCACCCGGCCGAGCAGGCCGAACTCGCGGGCGTCCGGCCGGGGGACCGTCCCGGCGCCTTCGCCCGCCTGTGGACCCGCAAGGAGGCCTATCTCAAGGGCCTCGGCATCGGGCTCGGCCGCCCGCCCGCCGCCGACTACCTCGGCACCGCCGAGCCCGCGCGCCGCCCGGCCGGCTGGGCCGTCACCGACGTACCGGCGGGGCCCCGGCACGCCGCCGCGGTGGCGCTGGCCGGAGGCGGCGCGGCGGTGGAGTACCGGCTGCGGCACAGCCTGGGCTGACGCCGGCCGTGGTGCAGGGGCGCGGTGGTCAGGGATCGTGGGCATCCGGGCCAGGGCGGTGGCGCTGAAGTCGGCCCGGATGTGCGGGTCGTCGGGGGCGTCCTCCAGCACGGCGGGCTGCGGGGCGGCGTCACTGGCGGAGAACGACGGCGGCGGGCTCGGTGACGAAGCGCGAGGTGCGGAGCGCCGCGGCGACCTCGTCCGGCACCTCGTCCATGGCGGTCAGCCTTCCATGAACTCCGTTCGGCGACAGGGGCCGTGGCAAGGGAGGAGAATCGGCCGCATGCGTGCTCTGATCATCACCGCCGGTTCACGAGGAGACGTCGCGCCCTTCACGGGGCTGGGGCGGAGGTTGCAGGAGGCGGGGCACGAGGTTGCGGTGGCCGCGCATTCGGCGTTCGAGGCGCTCATCGGGGGGTGCGGTCTCGGGTTCCGGGCGGTGCCGGGGGATCCGCAGGGGCTGATCCGGGACTGGGCCCGGGCGGGGTCGCGGGAAGAAGTCCAGGCGCTGACGCGGGCGTACGCGGACGGGCTCGCCGACGGGGTGGCGCAGGCCGTGGAAGGTGGCGTCGATGTGCTGCTCACGGCCTTCGGTCCGGCGTCGCTGGCGAGGGTGGCGGGGGAGGCGCTCGGCATTCCCGTGATCGGCACCTACCTCGTACCGTCCGTCCCCACCGGGGAGTTCGCGCTGCCGAGCGCGCGCGGCGACCTCGGCGGGCCGGAAGGCAGGCTCGCCGCAGGTCGGGACGTGGTGCGGCGGGCGGAAGGGGTCTTCTCGGGCGCCGCGACCCGGCTGCGGTCGCACTTCGGGCTCCCCGCCCAGGGGCCGTCGGCACTGTCGGGCGTCCGGCCGGTCTTCCACGGCTTCAGCCCGTCGGTGCTGCCGCGCCCCGCGGACTGGCCGTCCTGGGTCGATGCCTCCGGCTACTGGTGGTCCGCCCGACCGGACGGCTGGCAGCCCCCGGCCGACCTGGTCGATTTTCTCCAGGCCGGCCCGCCCCCGGTGTTCATCGGCTTCGGCAGCATGGCGGTGGGGGAGGGCGAGCGGCTCGGCGAGCTGGTGGCCGGGGCCGTGAAGCGGGCCGGTGTGCGGGCGGTGGTGCAGGCCGGGTGGGCCGGGCTGAGCGGCTACGGCGACGACATCCTGGCCATCGGCGACGTCCCGCACGACTGGCTGTTCCCGCGCACCGCCGCCGCCGTCCACCACGCCGGCGCGGGCACCACGGCCGCCGCCCTGCGGGCCGGCGTGCCCGCCGTGCCCGTTCCGGTCATGGCCGACCAGCCGTTCTGGGCGGCCCGGCTGTGCGAACTGGGAGTCGCGCCCCGCTCCCTGCCTTTCGCGGACCTCACCGCCGAAGCCCTCGCCGCCGCGATCACGGACACCCTCACCGAGCCGTCCCACCGCCGCCGCGCCACCGAACTCGCCCACGCCATCGCCACGGAGGACGGCGCGGCGGCGGTCCTGGCTCACCTTGAGGGAGGGAGCGCGGGCTGATCGGGTACTTCAGCTAAGCGGTGTCGATCAAGTCCTTTGGCCCGAAAGGAGAATCCTTCCAGGTTCTGGTGGACGAGTGCTCTCCACCGTCCGTAGCGTCGTACCTGCCGGGTCCCGTGTGCGGCCGCCGGTTGGGAGGAGGCTGTCCGTGTTCCTGGACGGTGACCAGTGGCGCAAGCACTTCGACGGCTACCGGCGCAGCGCGTTCCGACTCGAAGCGCAGCCCGTCTACACGATGCCGCGCGAGGCCGAGAACGTCGCCCGATTCCTGCGGGGCGAGCCGAAGCCCGCCGAGCACAATGCGGCGTGGCACGCGAGGGTGCGGGGCTTCGTCTCCTCCGGTCGGACGATCGGGCGGGTGCGAGTGGTGCGGCAGCCGTTGACCGACTACCAGCGCTACCAGTTCGCCTGGGGCATCCCCGGCAACATCGCCGCGGGCGAGGACATCCGGATCCTGGACGTCACCGAACAGGATTTCGGGATTCCGCTCCAGGACTGGTGGATGTTCGACGACTCCTCGGTGGTGCGGCTGAACTTCCGCGCCGACGGTACGCAGATCAACCGTGAACTGGCCGACGACCGGGTGGAGGAGTACCAGGAGCTGAGGCGAACGGCACTCGCCCATGCGGTGCCGTTCGCCGACTACGTGGCGGCGCGTGGCTGACTACGGCGGGACACCCCGGCTCAGAAGAGGCCGGCGAGGCGCTGCCACCAGGGGGTGGGGGCCGGTTGCGCCGTGGCGACGGGGACGAAGGTGGTCTCGATGGGGGTGTCCCAGGTGAGCAGGGTGGCCGGGAACCAGGTGACCGGTTTGGTGTCGTCGCGGGCGTTGGCCCAGGTGGCGAGGCGTTCGGCGGTGGTGCGGTCGGGGAGCAGGCCGCGGTGGTCGGTGGTGATGCCGAGGTCGCGGACGGCGTCGTTGTGGAGGTTGTTGCAGAGCCAGGTGTGCAGGATGCCGTGGTCGTAGCCGAGTACCTCCCAGCCGAGGGCGCGGCCGCCGTCGGCCGGCTCGGGGGTGGGGTCGGGGCCGTCGAGGTGGGCGAGCAGGACCGGTTCGTAGGTCTCCGCCTCGCGGATGTCGGTGACGAGCGCGTAGGCGTGGTCGCCGGGGACGAGCAGGGCGAACAGCCGGGCGTCGGCGGGGATGTCGATCATGCCGCAGGCGGCCAGGGCCTCGGCCGGGGTGTCGAACCAGCAGCCGTCCTGCGGGAGCTGGTCGATCAGGCAGGCGGAGGCGGTGGTCAGCAGCTCGGTGCGGGGTATCCCGGAGCCGTGCAGGGGCTCCGGCGCGGCGACGAAGTAGCCCGCGAGCAGGGGGTCCGTGGTGCGGGGAGGGGCGGGTCTGCGGGGCCGGAGCAGTTCGGGGCGGGCTTCGCCGGGGAGCGGCGAACGGCCTTCCGTGAGGTGGAAGAGGTAGTTCCGGAGGTAGTCGTTCAGCCCGCCGTCCAGGTGGGCGAGGTAGCTGCGCAGCCCCTGCGCGGCGTCCCGGTAGTGCTCCCGGTACTGGCCGTGGACCCGCGACCAGCGGTCGGAGGTCGTGACCGCCCACTCGCGCACCCGCCCGCGCTCCTGCCACCACTCGCGCACGGAGGCGTCGGTCCAGTGCTCGTCGCCGTCCATGGCGAAGCCGCCGTGGCCGAAGAAGCAGCCGCTGAGGAGGTCCTTGGTCTGCGCGGCGTCGGCCGGCTGGCGGTAGACGAACTCCTGCCCGTCCAACGGTCCGAACTCGTCGTCGTACGCGATGTGGAACGGCGCGTCGAGCCGCCCCATCTGCATGGTGTCGGTGTCCGCCCCGTAGAACGGCCCGGGGACGTTGCGCCAGTTGCGCCCCGCCCAGAGCCCGCCGAACTGGTCGAGCGACGGATTCTCGGCGAGCAGCCGTCGGGCGGTGGGCAGCGGGTCCCAGTAGCCGCCGGGGGCGGGGGTAGTCCCGTCGTCCATGGGGCCGGTCCGTTCTGTGGTGCTGTGCAGGGGGCTGGTGGCAGGCTCCCAGTGATATCAGAGCGGAGAAAGACCTGGTCGGGACGGGTGGGCACGGGAGTGCCCCTCGCTCCGGGGGAGCGAGGGGCACGGGCGCGGAGGGCGGTGATCAGGCCTTGCGGATGTAGTAGCCGGTGCCACTGCCGTAGCAGCTGTTGGTGCTGTAGGAGCCCGTGACGATCCAGCCCGCCGGGAGGGGGGAGAAGGAGCACACGGAGGCGGTGGTCTGGGTGGTGATCTTGGCGATGTTGTAGCCGACGCCCGTGCCGACGCAGCTGTTGGTGCTGTACGACCAGGTCACGACCCAGTTCGGCGGCATCGGGGTGAAGGAGCAGACGCTGGCGGTGGTGGAGTTGGTGACGTTGGCGATGTTGTAGCCGACGCCGGTGCCGACGCAGGCGTTGGTGCTGTACGACCAGGTGACGACCCAGTTCGGCGGGATGGGCGTCATGGAGCAGACGCTGGCGCTGGTGGAGTTGGTGACGTTGGCGATGTTGTAGCCGACGCCGGTCCCGATGCAGTTGTTGGTGCTGTAGGACCAGGTGATGACCCAGTTCGGCGGGATCGGCGACATGGAGCACACGCTGAGGCTGGTCGCACCGTTCGAATCGGTGATGTTGTAGCCGACGCCGGTACCCGGACAGGCGTTGGTGCTGTACGACCAGGTGATGACCCACCCGGCCGGGATGGGGTTGTTGGAACAGATGCTCGCGCTGGCGGTGACCTGCTGCGTGGCGGCCTGGGCCGGCGCGCTCGCGGCGGTCATCAGGCCGAGGAGCATCAGTACGGCGGTTATCAGGTGCGGGACGTGCTTCCGTGCGGTCTTCATGTCGGCCTCGGGTCCTCTCGACGTTCCACGGCTGCGGCGATGCAACCGAGACGAACCATTCGCTCACTGTCTGTTCGTCGCGGCTGAGATGGTGTCAGAGATGCTGGTGGGGCACCAGGGTGCAGTGGGAACGCCCTCCGAGGGTCCGTCAGAGCCTGCGGATGGTGTAGGCGATGTTGCTGCCCGCGCAGGTGCCGGTGCCGTAGGAGCCCGTCACGACCCAGCCGGCGGGGAGGGGGGAGAAGGAGCAGACCGTGGCGGTGGTCTGGGTGGTGAGCTTCATGAGGGTGTACGCGTAGCCGGTGCCCGCGCAGGTGCTGGTGGTGTAGGAGCCCGTGATCACCCAACTGGCGGGGATGGGTGAGATGGAGCAGACCGTGACGCTGCTCAGGTTGCTGGTGTCGAGGATCGTGTAGATGTACCCGGCGCCCGCGCAACCGTTGTTGGGGTAGGAACCCGTGACGACCCACCCCGCCGGAATGGGCGAGTTGGAACAAACGGTCGTGCCGGCGGTGAGCCGTTGGGGGGCGGCCTGCGCCTGGGCGGTTGCGGCGGTCATCAGCCCCAGGAGCAGAAGTACGGCCGTCAGTAGATGCGGGATGCGGCTCCGTAAGGTCTTCGCTGACATTCTGGGATCCCCTCGGCGTCCGGTGGCTGCATCTGTGCAGCTGGGATGAACGATTCGCACACTTTCTGTGTGCACCAGCTGAGATGGTGTCAGAGCCGCTGTGGGCACACCAGGGTGCCGAGGGCCGGTGCCGAGGCTGGAGGGGTGTGGTTGCGCCCCCTCGCTCGGTTCGAGCGAGGGGGCGCCGGGGGTGCTGGGGGTCAGGCGTGGTGGTCGAGTTCGCCGCTCTTGATGGTGTGGAGGAGGTTGGCGATGGCGGTAGGGGTGGTGCGGAGGATGTTTTCGCCGTCGTCGGACTCACGGAGTTCAACGAGCGCGTCTGCGGCCCGGAACTCGACACAGTCGTCGTGCGATCCGCTGTAGGTGGACTTCTGCCATTGGGTGTCTGTCACTGCTTCCCTTTCGCGGTTGGGGTGGACGCTGTGGGCGGGAAGAACTGGGGTTAAGCGTGGTGGTCGAGTTCGCCGCCCTTGATGGCGAGGAGGAGTGCGGCGATGGTGGCGGGGGCGGTGTGGAGAATGACGTCGCCGTCATCGGACTCGCGAAGCTCGACGAGCGCGCCCGCGCTCCGGAACTCAACACAGTCATCATTCGATCCGCTGTAACTGGACTTCTGCCATGTGCCGTTAGCCATTGCTGTGGTTCATTTCCTTTCTCACGGACTGGATGAAGTCTCGTGACTCATCTACTGAAAGGGCCATCGAGTCCATCTTGGCAAGGATGGCCCGGAACCTTGCCACGTGGGCAGGGGCGTCAAGTCGCCGGACTCCGAATCCGGTGTCGGTATGCACCGTGTCGAGGTCCGGGATCGGTCCTTCGGCATACGTGAAGTTGTCGATGGGGCTCGGGAGGCCGATGGCGTCGAACGGCAGTACTCGAACGGCGATGCCAGGTGCTTCGGAGTCCTCGATGAGGGCATCGAGCTGATCGGCGCGGACCTTGGGGCCGCTGAACTGCATGCGCAGTGCAGCCTCGTGGATGAAAGCCGAATACTTCGTTTCGCCGGATCGGACCGTCTGTTGGCGTTGGATCCGGAAGGCGGTTCTGAGGTCGATCTCGTGCCGGGGGATAGGCGGGTACGCGTGCGAGAAGACAGCCGCGGCGTAACCGGCTGTCTGAAGAAGCCCAGGGACGAACGTGATGGCGTAGGTCGCGAGCCCGTGAGCGTGGTCCTCCAGCTCGGCGATCTCGAGGAAGTCCTCTGCGAGTGTGCCCCGGTACGACTCCCACCAGCCGGCCTTGCCTCGTTCGGTGATGATCTCCGCGAGGGCATCGATCAACGGCTGGTTGGTGCACATGCAAGCGGCCGCGATGGTGCGCAGGCGGTCGACGCTGATGCCGATCTTCCCGGACTCCATCTGCGTCACCTGGGCCGGGTTCATACCGACGGCGCGGCCGAGTTGGCTGCCGCCGAAGCCGGCCTGTTCGCGCATTCTGCGGAGCTCTGCGCCCAGCCTGCGTTGGCGGAGGGTGGGGTTCGGTCGAGCCATGGGGTCCTTCCGTGCCGGGGTGTTCACAGTCTGCCGCGCCGGTCGGAGGTGGGTCCATCTACGGCCGGAGTTACCACGGTAGAGCGAATATCTCGGCTCCGTGGAAATTTTCCCATGACTCTGAGATATGGTCCCGTCAGGTCGATCCGACGGATCGTCAGTAACGCCTGTTCCCTGCGGCGGTAGGCGCCTGCTGCCCGCTTTCGGCGTACGTTCCTCCCCCCTCCCTCGCCCTCCCCTTGGAGGTTCGCCATGCGTGCCTGCAACCCGCCCGACTGCTCCGCCGTCCGGGCCGAACTCCGCTCCGTTCTCCACGCCGCCGGCTGGCGGCCGGACGCCATCGCCGACGCCGAACTCGCCTTCCAGGAACTCTTCGTCAACGCCTGGCAGCACGGAGGCTGCCCCGCCCCGGCCGTGCTGGTCTCCCTGCGGCCGACCCTCCTGCGCGTCGCCGTCTGCGACGACTGCCCCGACCTGCCCGAACCCCGGATCTCCGCCGACCCCTACGCCGTCTCCGGGCGCGGACTCCACCTCGTGCGCGCCCTCGCCGACCGGCTGGGCGTCGACCCCACCAAGACCGGCAAGGTCGTCTGGTTCGAACTGGACTTCGCCGTATGAACACCCCCATCGACCCCCACGACCCCTACCTGCGCACCTACACCGAACCCGAGGTCACCGCCCTCCTCCTCGAACTCCACGAGCGGGGCGCGCCGCTCGGTCTCCGGTGGGGATCCGTCGCCGTCTCGGACCCCACCATCGACGGCCGACTGCTGGTCAACTTCGGAGACGCCCCGGTCTCGACCCTCCTCAACCTCCTCACCCTGCTCCGGGAGGTGCCCCGGAGGTGAGCACCTTCCTCATCGGGGCGGCCTTCGCCGTCCTCCTGGCGCTCGCGATCGCCACCGTCGTCACCGGCGTCGTCACCGCCCTCAAGATCGGCCCGCCCCCGCCGCCGATCACCCGCAATGGGCACTGGGAACCCCACACCCTCCCCGACGGCACCACCGAACACACCTGGACCGCCCACCAGACCGACCACCAACCCCACATACCCCAGTGACCATCCCCGGAGTGGGAAGTCGGCTCCTCCGACTTCCCACTCCGGCTGTCGGTTCAGCCCGCCTCGCCCGCGATGCCGGCGAGGATGCTGCGGCCGTCACCGCCCCGCAGCGCCAGTGCCGGGGGCACGACGGCCGCTGTCCCCGCCAGATCGGTCCCGCCCCGCGGCGGTGTCGCGGGGTTGTGACGTCCGCGGGGTGGTGCCCGTCGCCACCCGGTGGCGACACTGCCGTCGAAGGGGAGGTCGTGATGGGGGAACGGACGGAGTGGACCGCCCGGGGCGGGAGGACGGTGGAGGTCGACTACCCTGCCCCGGCCCGGACGGTGGTGCTGACCGTGACGGTGGACAGGCTGGAGGAGATCACCGTGCTCGCGGGCGGGGCGGACGGCACCGAGCTGCACCGGGGGAAGGGGGCCTGGAGCGTGCTGGTCCCCCCGGCACGGCAGGAGGAGCTGCGCCGGATCACCGTGACCGGCCCACGCCGGTGGCAGCTGCGGCTGCACGATCCGGCGGAGGCGGCCGAGCTGACCGGCCGGGTCACCGGCGGTGGTCCCCGGGTGCTGGTCCACCCGGGCGGCACTGTGCTGGTCGACGTCACGCACCGGTCCTCGGCGAAGGACGCCCAGCTCTTCCGGCTGGTCCGGCCCACGGCGGACGGCGACCGGGAGGTGCTGGCGACCGGTGACCGGGTCGGGAAGCTGTACGGGTCGGACAACTGGACGCTGCTGCTGGAGGGCCCGCAGCTGCTGGTGGTCGAGCAGGGGGAGGAGTGGTCGCTCACCGGCCGCCCGGCGGACCTGCCGCCGTCGACGGACACGGTGCGGCACGGCATCGGGGACCGCCGCGAGGTGTTCGCGTGGCCCGACGGGACGGGTCCGGCCCTGCTGGAGGTCGAGACGGCGGACGGAGTCCTGCTGGGACTGGAGGACCACGCCGGTCGGAGGCTGGCGTTCGTCCATGTCATGGCGGAGAACGGTGTCCAGCGTGTACTGGTGCGGGCCGACCCGGACCGGCGGGCGCTCGGCCCGTTCCGGGCCGAGGTGACCCGCGGCCGACGCGCGTGGCGGCTGGAACTGCTGCCGGTCGAGGAGGCCCGTGAGCTGGTCGGCCGGGCGGACGGCACCGGACACGACGTCCTGGCCTACACCGGGCCCCCGGCGGTGTTGCGGGCCTGGTCGCTCGCGGACAAGGCCTCGTCCGTCACGGTCGAGGCCGGGGGACGGCGGATCGCGACCAGGTACGGCAGCCCGGAGGAGTGGGGCGGCGCCATACCGGTCGGCGGCCCGCCGGAGCCGGACGAACCGGAGCAGGTCCGGGTGGAGAGCCGCGGCCGTTGGCGGCTGGAGGTGGTCCCGCTCGCGGCGGTGCCCGTCTTCGACGGTCGGCTGGCCGGCCTGGGGGCCGAGGTGGTCCGCTGGGCCGGGCCTCCGGGGCGGCTGACCGTGCGGACCGGGCGGTGGCACGGAGGGCTCGCGGAGGCGACTGTGCTGGACGAGCGGCTGAACCCGCTCGGCGCCACCAGCACCTTCGGTCGGCGGCGGCACGTGCCGGTGGAGCTACCGTCCGGCTGTCTGGTGGCGGTCCAGACCTGGGGCCTCAAGGGCCGCTGGCGGCTGGCCGTGCGGTGACCCCGCCGCCTCCGGCCGGCGCCGCAGCAGCACCGCGACCAGCGCGGCGCCCGCCAGGGCGGTGAGGCCGGCGGCCAGCAGGGTGCGGTCGAGGCCGGTGGCGAAGGCGGTCCGGAGCAGTTCCCCGGGCAGCCCGGCCGGGGGCCGGCCGGCGGCCAGCGCGCCGGCGGTGGCGTCCGGGTCGGGGCCGGCCGCCGGGTGCCCGGCCAGGGCGTCGCGCAGCCCCCCGTGCAGGACGAGCCCGAGGACGGCGATGCCGAGCGCCTGGCCGAGCTGCCGGAAGGTGTTGAGGGCGCCGCCGGCCATGCCGCCGCGCTCGGGCGGGACGGCCGCCATCGCGGCGGACGCCAGGACCGGGCTGACCGCACCGATCCCGAGGCCGGTCAGGGCGAGGCCGGGCAGCAGGGCGGCCCAGCCCGAGGAGCCGTCCAGGACGCCCTGCAGCAGCGTGCCCAGCCCGATCACGGCCAGGCCGCCGGCCAGCGGCACCGCGACCGGCAGGGCGGCGAGCCGGCGGCCCGCCAGCGCCGGGACGGCGAAGGCGACGACGCTCATCGGCAGCAGGGTGAGCCCGGCGGCCATCGGGCCGAGGCCGAGCACCGACTGCAGCCACAGCGAGATGTACGGCAGGCCGGAGAAGGCGGTGGCCGAGTAGAGGGCGCCGCACAGCAGGACCCCGGTGAAGGCCGGCCGGCGCAGCAGCGCGGGCGCCAGCAGCGGGTGCGGGCTGCGCCGTTCGACCAGCGCGAACACGGTGAGCGCCACGGCCGCAGCCGTGCCCGCGCCCAGCACGGCGGGTGAGGTCCAGCCGTCCGTCCCGCCCCGGATCAGCCCCAGTACGGCCGCCCCGGCCGCGACGGTGAAGGCCGCGGCGCCGGGCAGGTCGAGCCGGCGGGCGCCGGGGTCGCGGGACTCCGGCAGCGTCCGCCGGGCCAGCACCACGGCGGCGAGCGCGAGCGGCAGGTTCACCAGGAAGATCGACCGCCAGCCCAGGTACTCGGTGAGCACACCGCCGGCCACCGGCCCGACGGCCGCCGCCGCGCCGCTGACGGAGCCCCAGACGCCGAAGGCCACCGCCCGGTCGCGGCCCCGGTAGGCGAGGTTGAGCAGCGCCATCGCGGTGGCGAACATCGCCGCGCCGCCGCCCGCCTGGACGATCCGCGCCCCCACCAGGGTGGCGCCGTCCGGGGCGAGGCCGCAGGCCAGCGAGGCGAGCGCGAACACCACCAGGCCCCCCGTGTACACCCGCCGGCGGCCCACCCGGTCGGCGAGGGCGCCGAGGCCGAGCAGCAGTGCGGCCAGCGCCAGCGCGTAGCCGTCGAGCACCCACTGCAGGCCGTCGAAGTCCATGTCCAGCCCGGCGCCGATGTCCGGCAGGGCCACGATCACGATGCTGACGTCCGTCAGCAGCATGAACACCCCGAGACAGACCGCGACCAGCGGTCCCCACTTGCGCATCCCCGTTCCCCCTCGTCCAGGCCCGGCCCTTGCGGCCGGACGCCCCGTCACTCTCGGTCCGGCGGCCGCTGTCGCGCCGCTCACGGGGGCGGTTCCGGTGGATCTCGACATCACCTACCATCCGGCTGGTGGAAACCGTGACGCTGGACGGACTGGACCGGGCGCTGCTGCACGCCCTGCACCTGGACGGCCGGGCGCCGTTCCGGCGGATCGCCGAGGTGCTCGGGGTGTCCGACCAGACGGTCGCCCGCCGCTACCAGCGGCTGCGCGCCGCCGGGGTGGTGCGGGTGGTGGGGCGGACCGACGCCCGGCGGCTCGGCCAGGTCGACTGGCTGACCCGGATCCGGTGCGTGCCCGACGCCGCCGCCCCGCTCGCCGAGGCGCTGGCCCGGCGGCCGGACACCTCCTGGGTGAGCCTGCTGTCCGGCGGTGAGATCGTCTGCAACGCCCGCGCGCGGCTGCGGCCGGAGCGCGAGGAACTGCTGCTCGGCGCCCTGCCCCGGAGCCCGCGGGTGCTGTCGGTCTCCGCGCACTACCTGCTGCGCACCTACGTCGGCGGGCAGGTGGCGTGGAGCGGGCGGACCTCGACGCTGACCGAGGAGCAGATCGGCCGGCTCCGCGCCGCGGCGGGAGCCGGGCCGAATGCCCCGGGTGCCGGGCCGAGTGCCCCGGGCGGGCCGGACGCTCCGGACGTTCCAGATGTCCCGGACGGGCTGGACCGGGCGCTGCTGGCGGCGCTCGCGGTGGACGGGCGGGCCCCGCTGGCCGCGCTGGCGGCCGGGACGGGGAGCCCGGAGACGACGGTGCGCCGGCGGCTGGCCGCGCTGGTCGACGGCGGGCTGCTCTTCTTCGACGTGGACGTGGACCCCCGCCCGCTCGGCTTCGAGGTGGAGGCGTTCTGCTGGCTGACGGTGGCGCCGGGGCGGCTGGCGGAGGTCGGCCGGGCGATGGCGGAGCACCCGGAGGTGGGCTTCGTGGCGGCGACCACCGGGCCGAGCAACCTGGTGGCGGGGCTGGTCTGCCGGGACACCGGGGCGTTCTACGACTACCTGACGCAGGGGCTGGGCGAGCTGGAGGGGGTGGTCGCGGTGGAGACGGCTCCGCTGCTCCGGAGCGTCAAACGTGCCGGGATGATGATTCCGTCATCGAATAATCCATAAAGCCTGCCCCTGGCCGGATTGTCGCGGGCCCTGGCTAATTATTTGTCTACAGATCATCAGACAAATCGAGAATTCCATGATTCCCCTCGAAAATGCCTCGCCATGACTTCGGGGCACCCTTAGTATCTGAACGAACACTTTTGGTGACCGTTCGGCCGCGGACGGCGAAGGGGGTCGTCATGGGCGAGCAGGTTCGAACCGTGCTGCGCCACGTCGCCTACCCGTTCCTGCTGGTCGTCCTGGTCGGGATAGCCGTCGCGGCCCTGCGTCTGCGCTGGGATTTCGACCGGGTGAACCAGCTGTTCCTGCTCGGCGTGATCGCCTTTATGTCCCTGCTCGAACGTTTGATTCCGTACGAACCGGAATGGTCTCCGAGCGTGCGCGAGTGGGGCTGGTACGGCGTCTACTTCCTGCTGACGATGATCGGCGGGGCACTGTCCCAGGTGCCCGTGGCGGCCCTCGTCGGCTGGTTGGCCCCGCCCCGGTCGGCCCTGCCGCCCTGGGTGGAGATCCCGGCCGCCCTGCTGCTCGGATCGCTGGCCAACTACCTGGTCCACCGCTGGTGCCACACCAGTCCGCGGCTCTGGCGGCTGCACGGCATCCACCACGTGCCCGACAAGGTGAACGTCGGCAACAACGGGGTCAACCACCTGCTGGACGTGCTGCTCACCCAGGGCGCCGTCCAGCTCGCGCTGGCCGCGGCCGGGTTCTCGGAGCCGACGGTGTTCGTGGTCGGCATGTTCGTCGTCGCTCAGGGCTACTTCGTGCACGCCAACATCGATGTCCGGATCGGCCCGCTCAACCATGTGCTCGCCGGTCCGGAGCAGCACCGCCTGCACCACAGCACCGATCTGGCGGAGGCCGGGCACTACGGCTCCGACCTGTCGGTGTGGGACCACGCCTTCGGCAGCTTCACCTGGCGGCCCGGCCGCCGACCGCTCGCGGTGGGGCTGGCGAACCCGGCCGACTTCCCCGCCACCGGCCGGGTGGTCGCCAGCCACCTCCAGGCCTGGCGCCGCCCCGCCCGGGCCCAGCGGTCCCCGACCGGTACCACCTGAGCCGCGCCCCGTCCCACCGTCCCGTCCCGCTCCGTCCCCGCTCCTCCTCCCGACCGGCTCGCCCCTGCGGCCGACCCGGCTTCCGGCCTGCCCGGAACCCGGCGCGCGGCCGCTGTCCCCCCCGGCGCGCGCGGCGCTCCCGCAGCCCGCCCGCGCGCGCGAACGCAGCGACCCAAGGACTCGACTCCTATGACGGATTCCCGCTTCGTCACCTCCCCGGACCTCCCCGATCCCTCCGAACGCACCGCCCCCGGCGGCCCGTCCGCCGCGCCAGGCACCGGACGGGAGAAGATCGCGATCATCGGGATCGGCTGCCGCCTGCCCGGCGGGGCGAGCGACCACCGCTCCTACTGGCAGAACCTCCTCGACGGCAAGGACTGCATCACCCCGACCCCGCGCAGCCGCTACGACGTCGCCACCCTCGGCAGCCGGGACAAGGCCAAGCCCGGCCGGCTGGTCGGCGGCCGGGGCGGCTACATCGACGGCTTCGACGAGTTCGACCCGGCGTTCTTCGGCATCAGCGGCCGCGAGGCCGACCACATGGACCCGCAGCAGCGGAAGCTGCTGGAGGTGGCCTGGGAGGCACTGGAGGACGGCGGACAGAAGCCGGCCGAACTGGCCGGCCGTGAGGTCGGCGTCTACGTCGGCGCGTTCACCCTGGACTACAAGATCGTCCAGTTCTCGGACCTCTCCTTCGACACCCTCGCCGCGCACACCGCCACCGGCACCATGATGACGATGGTGTCGAACCGCATCTCGCACTGCTTCGACTTCCGCGGCCCCAGCGTCTCCCTCGACACCGCCTGCTCCTCCTCCCTGGTCGCCGTCCACCTCGCCGTGCAGAGCCTGCAGCGCGGCGAGACCGACCTCGCCCTGGCCGGCGGCACCCTGCTGCACATCGCCCCGCAGTACACGATCGCGGAGACGAAGGGCGGCTTCCTCTCCCCGCAGGGCCGCTCCCGCACCTTCGACGCGGCGGCCGACGGCTACGTCCGGGCCGAGGGCGTCGCGGTGGTCGCGCTCAAACGGCTCTCCGACGCGCTGCGCGACGGCGACCCGGTGCACGCCGTCGTCATCGGCAGCGGCGTCAACCAGGACGGCCGCACCAACGGCATCACCGTGCCCAACCCGGACGCCCAGGTCACCCTGATCGAGCGGGTCTGCGCCGAGGCCGGGATCGTCCCCGGCAGCCTCCAGTACGTCGAGGCGCACGGCACCTCCACCCCGGTCGGCGACCCGATCGAGGCGGGCGCCCTGGCCCGGGCCCTCGCGATCGGGCGCCGCCCGGGCGACAAGTGCTACGTCGGCTCGGTCAAGACCAACATCGGGCACACCGAGTCGGCCTCCGGCCTGGCCGGGCTGATCAAGTCCGCGCTCGCCCTCAAGCACCGGACGGTGCCGCCGCACATCAATCTGGAGCGGCTCAACCCGGCGATCGACCCGGCCGCCCTGCCGTACGAGATCCCCACCGAGGTCACCCCCTGGCCGGCCCACGAGGGCCCGGCCCGGGCCGGGGTCAACTCCTTCGGCTTCGGCGGCACCAACGCCCACGTCCTGCTGGAGGCCGCGCCGGAGCCCTCACCGGCGCCCGTGCCCGCCCCGGCCGACGCCGCCGAGGAGAGCGCCGCGCCCGGACCGGCCGAGGGGCGCCCGCGCTGGACGGTGCTGCCGCTGACCGCCAGGGAGGCCGCCGCGCTGCCCGAACTGGCCGCCGGCGTCCAGGCCGAACTGGCCGGTGTCCGCGGCGGCAGCCCGGCCCGCCCGACCGACCTCGGCCACACCCTCGCCCACCGCCGCCAGCACCACGACGCCCGGCTCTCGGTCGTCTACGACGCCCGCGAGCACGCCGCCCGCGCCTCGCTCGACGAGGCGCTCACCGCCCATCTGCGCGGTGAACCGCACCCCCGGGTCCTCACCGGCCACCGCCGCGAGGCCCGGCACCGCCGACTCGCCTGGGTCTTCACCGGGATGGGCCCGCAGTGGTGGGCGATGGGCCGCCGGCTCCTCGCCACCGAACCGGTCTACCGGGAGGCCGTCGAGTCCTGCGCCGAGCACCTCGCCGAGCTGGCCGGCTGGTCGCTGATCGACGAGCTCACCGCCGACGAGGCGGCGTCCCGGATGGCCGAGACCTGGCTCGCCCAGCCCGCCAACTTCGCCGTCCAGACCGGCCTGGCCGCGCTCTGGCGCAGCCGGGGCGTGCGGCCGGACGCGATCGTCGGCCACTCCACCGGCGAGGTCGCCGCCTTCTACGAGGCCGGGGTCTACGACCTCGCCGACGCGGTCAAGGTGGTGTTCCACCGCAGCCGCCTCCAGCAGGAGCTGGCCGGTACCGGCGGCATGCTCGCGGTCTCGCTCACCGAGGCCGAGGCGCTGCGCCGGATCCGCCCGTACGGGGGCGCGGTCTCGGTCGCCGCCGTGAACAGCCCCACCGCGCTCACCCTCGCCGGGGACGCTCCGGCCCTCGCCGAACTGGCCGCCGCGCTCACCGCCGAGCAGGTCTTCGCCCGCCCGCTGACCGTCGAAGTCCCGTACCACAGCGCCCGGATGGACCTGATCAAGGACGAGCTGCTGGAGTCGCTCGCCGACATCAAGGCCCGCCCGGCGCAGACCCCGCTCTACCTCACCGGCCGCGAGGGCACCGCGCGCGGCACCGAGCTGGACGCCGGGTACTGGTGGCACAACGTCCGCGACAGCGTCCGCTTCCGGCAGGCCGTGGAGCGGCTCGCCGACGACGGTTACGGCCTGTTCCTGGAGATCGGCCCGCACCCGGTGCTCGGCCGCTCGATCCAGGAGACCGTCGAGGCCCACCCGGGCACGGCCGACCGGCCCGAGCCGCGGACCCTGCCCTCGATCCGCCGCCAGGAGGACGAACAGGCCACCTTCACCGCCTCGCTGGCCGCACTCCACAACCTCGGCGTCGAGGTCGACTGGTCGGTGCTCCAGCCCGCCGGGCGGATCGTCCCGCTGCCCCGCTACCCGTTCCGGCGCGACCGGCACTGGGTCGAGCCTCAGGCGGTCGCCGAGGTGCGGCAGGGGCGGGTCGACCACCCGCTGCTCGGCCGCCGGCTGCCCGGTGCCGAACCGGCCTGGGAGGCCCGGCTGGACGCCGAGGCCCTGCCGTACCTGGAGGACCACCGGATCCAGGGCGACGTGGTGTTCCCGGCCGCGGGCTATCTGGAGATGGCCGTCCAGGCGGTCCGCGCGCTCACCGGAGGGACGGACGCCGCCCTGGCCGACATCGAGCTGCGCAAGGCGCTGCTGCTGCCGGACGACGAGAGCCGCGCCGTCCGGCTCACCCTCTGCGCCGAGCAGGGCGCCTTCACCGTCGCCACCGGCGAGGGCCGTGAGCGCACCGTGCACGCCGTCGGCACCGTCCGCCCCGGCCAGCGCCGCCGGTCCGGCCGCCCGCTGGACGCGGAGGCGGTCCGCGGGCGGGCGCTGCGCCGGCTCGCCGGGCCCGACTGCTACGCCGCACTCGCCGCGCTCGGCTACCACTACGGCCCCGCCTTCCAGGGCATCGAGGAGGTCTGGATCGGACCCGGCGAGGCACTCGCCCGGATCCGCCCGCCCGCCGGGGTCGCCGGGCAGGGCGAGCGGCACCAGGTGCACCCGGTGGTGATGGACGCCTTCTTCCAGACCCTGCTGACGCCCCAGCTGCTGGCCGACCGGCCGGCCGACGGCCGGGGGATCCGGCTGCCGGTGGCGATCGAGGAGGTCCGGCTGGACGCGGTCGGCGACCGCCCGCTCTGGGTGCACGCCACCGTCACCCGGGACGCCGGGGCCGAACTCCTCGGCGACCTCGCGGTGTACGAGGAGCAGGGCGCCCCGCTCGGCGGGATCACCGGCTTCCGGGCCGCCGACGTCGAGCGGGCCGCCACCGCGGTCGGCCTCGGCACCATCGACGGCTGGCTCGCCGAACCGGCCTGGGCGGAGCTTCCGGCCGCCGGTGACGCCCCGGACCTGCTGGCCGAACACCCCGACCACTGGCTGCTGTTCGCCGACGGCGGCGGGGTCGCGGACGCCCTGGCCGAGCGGATCGCCGCGCGCGGCGGCAGCTGCCTGCGGGTCCGCCCCGGCACCGGCTACCGGGCCGCCGCCGACGGCCGCCCGGCCACCGTCGAGCCGGGCTCGGCCGAGGACCTGGCCCGGCTGCTCGCCGACCGGCGGGCCGAGGGCGTCCCCGACCCGGCCGCCGTGGTCCACCTGTGGAACCTCGACCGCCCCGGGCTGGCCACCGCCGACCCCGCCACCGTGGCCGGCCACACCGCGCCCGGCGCCTACAGCCTGGTCACCCTCGCCGCCCTGCTGGCGGCCGAACTCCCGGACTGCCGCCTCCATGTGGTCACCCGGGCCGCGCAGGCCGTGGCCCCCGGCGAGCCCGTCGAGCCGCTCGCCGCCCCGGCCTGGGGCATCACCCGGGTCCTGCGGCACCAGGAGCTCCCCACCCATCAGGGCAAGCTGATCGACCTCCCGGCCACGGGCATCGAGGCGGACGCGGCGGCCGAGGCGCTGCTGCGCGAGTTCGCGCTGGCCGACGAGGACGAGATCGCGCTGCGCGGCGGCCGGCGGCTGACCAGCCGGCTCCGGACCGCCGAGGGCCTCAGCCGCCCGCTGGCGCCGCGGCTGCGGGCGGACGGCGCCTACCTGGTGACCGGGGCGTTCGGGGCGCTCGGGCAGCTGCTCTGCCGCACGCTGGTGAAGCGCGGCGCCCGCCGGCTGATCCTGGTCGGCCGCAGCACACCGCCGCCGCGCGAACAGTGGCGGATGCTCGACCCGGAGAGCCGGGACGGGCAGCGGGCGGCCTTCCTGCGCGAGCTGGAGGAGCTCGGGGCCGAGGTCGTCCCGGCCGCGCTGGACGTCACCGACGAGGCCGCGCTGGCCGCCTGGCTGGCCGAGTACCGCCGGCTGGACCGGCCGCCGGTCCGGGGCGTCTTCCACCTCGCCGGGCAGGTCAGGGACACCCTGGTCGGCGAGCTGGACCGGTCGGCCTTCGACACCGTGTACGGCCCCAAGGTGCTCGGCGCCTTCGCCCTGCACCGTCAGCTGGCCGGGGAGCCGCTCGACCACTTCGTGCTGTTCGCCTCGATCGCCTCCCTGCTGACCACCGCCGGCCAGACCAACTACGCGGCAGGCAACGCCTTCCTGGACGCCCTCGCCCATCACCGCCGGGCGCTCGGCCTGCCCGCGCTCAGCCTGGACTGGGGCCCCTGGGCCACCGGGATGATCGAGGAGCTCGGCCTGATCGACCACTACCGGCACAGCCGGGGCATGAGTTCGCTCGCCCCGGAGACCGGTATGGCCGTGCTGGAGCGGGTGCTCGGCCAGGACCGGGCCCAACTGCTGGTCGCCACCGTGGTCGACTGGCCGGTCTTCCTCTCCTGGTACCCGGCCCCGCCGCCGCTGGTGACGGAACTCGCCGCGGCCGCCCGGGAGTCCGCGCCGGCCGCCGAACGGACCGGACTGCTGGACACCCTGCGGACGGCCGGCGAGGAGGAGCGGCGGGCGCTGCTCACCGAGCTGTTCGCCGAGCTGGCCGCCACCGTGCTGCGGGTGCCGGCCGACCGGATCGACCCGGCCGCCGGCCTCGGCGGCCTCGGCCTGGACTCACTGCTGGCGATGGAGCTGCGGGCCCGGTTGAGCGGCGAACTCGGGGTCACCCTCCCGGTGGTGGCGCTGCTCGGGAACGCGCCGGTGGCCGAGCTGGTCGCCCGGCTGCACGAGTCGCTGACCGAGCTGCTGGACGAGGAGCCGACCGGTCCGGGGGCGGCCGTGGAGCGCTACGAGGACGAGTCCGCCCACCCGCTGACCCACAACCAGAAGGCACTCTGGTTCCTCAAGCAGCTCAACCCGGACGGCTTCGCCTACAACATCGGCGGCGCGGTCGAGGTGCGGGTGGAGCTGGAGCCCGAGCTGATGGCCGCGGCCTTCCGGGCGATGGTCGAGCGCCACCCGAGCCTGCGGGCGAACTTCGTGCTCGACGGCGGCCGGGCGGTGCAGCGGATCTCCGCCGAGGTGGAGCCGGACTTCGACGTCTTCGACGTGGAGCACCTGGCCTGGGACGACATCCACGCGATGATCGTCCGCGAGTACCGCCGGCCGTACGACCTGGAGCGGGACCCGCTGGTGCGGTTCCGGCTGTTCCGGCGCGGCCCGGCCCGCTGGGTGATCATGAAGGCCGTCCACCACATCATCTCGGACGCGATCTCCACCTTCACCTTCATCGAGGAGCTGCTGGCCGTCTACGAGGGGCTGCGCCGGGGCCGGGCGCCCGAGCTGCCCCCGGTCGCCGCCCGCTACCTGGACTTCCTCAACCGGCAGAACGCCTTCCTGGCCGGCCGCGAGGCGCCGAGGATGCTGGAGTACTGGCGCTCGCACCTGCCGGCCGAGGTGCCGCTGCTCAGCCTGCCGACCGACAAGCCCCGCCCGGCGGTGCAGACCCACAACGGCGCCTCCGAGTTCTTCGTCCTGGACGAGGAGCTCAGCGCCCGGGTCCACGCGCTGGCCCGCGCGCACAACGTCACCGTCTTCATGGTGCTGCTCAGCGCCTACTACCTGCTGCTGCACGCCTACGCGGGCCAGGAGGACATCATCGTCGGCAGCCCGGTGACGGGCCGCACCGACGAGGAGTTCGCCGGCGTCTACGGCTACTTCGTCAACCCGCTGCCGCTGCACGTCTCGCTGGCCGGCGGGCCGACCGTGGCCGAGCTGCTGGAGCGGGTGCGGACCACCGTGCTCGGCGGGCTGGACCACCAGGAGTACCCGTTCGTGCTGCTGGTGGAGCAGCTCGGACTGCAGCACGACCCGAGCCGCTCGGCGGTCTTCCAGGCGATGTTCATCCTGCTGCACCACAAGGTCGCCACCGAGAAGTACGGCTACCACCTGGAGTACATCGAACTCCCCGAGGAGGAGGGTCAGTTCGACCTCACCCTGTCCGCCTACGAGGACGAGGCCGAGCGCCGCTTCCACTGCGTCTTCAAGTACAACACCGACCTCTTCCTGCCCGAAACGACGGCGCGGATGGCGCGCCACTACGTCAATCTGCTCGACGCGCTGACCACGGCGGGGCCGGAGCGGGCGGCCACCAGGCTGGAGCTGCTCGGCGAGCAGGAGCGGGCCGTGGTGCTCCGGGAGTGGAGCGGCGCCGACCGGCGGGTGCCGTTCGCCGAGCCGGTCCACGAGCTGGTGCTGCGCGCGGCGGCGGCCGACCCGGCGGCGCCCGCGGTGGCGGTGCCGGCCGAGTCGGGTCCGACGGCCCGGCTGACGTACGGCGAGCTGGCCGGGCGCTCCCGGCGGGCCGCCGCCCGGCTGCGGGCGCTGGGCGCCGGTCCGGGCACGGTGGTCGCGCTCTGCCTGGAGAAGTCGCCGGAGCTGATCGTGGCGCTGCTGGCGGTGCTCCGTACCGGCGCGGCCTACCTGCCGCTGGACCCGGGCCACCCGGTGGAGCGGCTGGCGTACCTGGTCGGCCACACCGGGGCCGGGCTGCTGGTCGGCGACGACATCGAGCGGCTCGGCGGACTCCCGGCCCGGCTGGTCACCCCCGCCGAACTCGGCGCCGACGGGTCCGCCGAGGGTGATCGCCCCGGCGAGGACGACGGCTTCACCGACGTGCCGGTGGGCCTCGACGATCCGGCCTACGTCATCCACACCTCCGGCTCCACCGGTCGGCCGAAGGCGGTGCGGGTCTCCCACGGCAACCTCGCCTCGGCGTACCGGGCCTGGCAGGCCGAGTACCGCTTGGACACCGACGCCCGGACCCACCTCCAGATGGCCGGCCCTGCCTTCGACGTCTTCACCGGCGACGTGGTCCGCGCGCTGTGCTCCGGCGGCACCCTGGTGCTGGTCGGCCGGGAGCTGCTGTTCAACACCGCCCGGCTGTACGAGGTGATGCGCACCGAGCGGGTGGACGCCGCGGAGTTCGTCCCGGCGGTGGTCCGCACCGTGCTGGACCACTGCGAACGCACCGGGCGGGACTTGGCGTTCATGCGGCTGCTGGTGGTCGGCTCGGACGTCTGGAAGGTCGAGGAGTACCGGCGGCTGAGCGCCCTGTGCGGCCCGCGGACCAGGCTGGTCAACTCCTACGGGCTCACCGAGACCACCATCGACAGCGCGTACTTCGAGGGGCCGACGGACGGGCTGGAGCCCAGCCGGATGGTCCCGATCGGGCGGCCGTTCCCGAACAGCGCCTTCCACCTGCTCGACGCCCAGGGCCGGCCGGTCCCGCCCGGGGTGACCGGGGAGCTGTGGATCGGCGGCTCCGGCGTGTCACTCGGCTACCTCGGCGACGAGGAGCAGACCGCGCGCCGCTTCGCCACCCTGCCGCTCGGCGGCGCCGACGGCACCGAGCCGGTCCGGCTCTACCGCACCGGGGACCTCGCCCGCTGGGACGCCGACGGCGGGGTGCACCTGCTCGGCCGGGCCGATTCCCAGATCAAGGTGCGCGGCCACCGGATCGAGCTGGGCGAGGTCGAGACCAGGCTGGCCGAATGGCCCGAGCTGGCCCGGGCGGTGGTCACCGTCCGGGCGGACCGCGGCGGCGAGCACGTGCTCTGCGCGTACTGCGTGCCGGCGCCCGGCCGGACCTTCGACCACCGGGCGCTCCGCCGCCACCTGGCCGGGCAGCTGCCGACCTTCATGATCCCGACCCACTTCACCGAGCTGCCCGCGCTGCCGCTCACCGCCAACGGCAAGGTGGACGTGGCGGCGCTGCCCGAGCCCCGTACGGACGCCGCCGAGGCCGCCGAGCCGCCGGTCACCCTCTACGAGGTCCGGATGGCCGAGCACTGGCGCGCACTGCTCGGCGTCGAGGAGCCGGGGCTCCAGCACGACTTCTTCGAGTCGGGCGGCTCCTCGATCAGACTGATCGAGCTGATCCACGGGCTGCAGGCCGAGTTCAACATCAGCATCCCGGTCAGCCAGCTGTTCAAGGTCACCACCCTGCACGGGATGGCGAAGACCGTGGAGCACATCATCACCGGCCGGATCGAGGGCGCCCAGCCCTACCTGGGCTTCAACCAGGAGCAGCGGCAGACGCTGTTCTGCTTCCCGCCGGCGGGCGGCCACGGGCTGGTGTACCGGCAGTTCGCGGCGCACCTGCCGGAGTACCGCACGATCGCCTTCAACTACGTGTCCGGGGACGACAAGGTCGACCAGTACGCCGACCTGGTCGAGGCGCTCCAGCCGGAGGGCCCGTGCGCGCTGCTCGGCTACTCGCTCGGCGGCAACCTCGCCTTCGAGGTCGCCAAGGAGCTGGAGCGGCGCGGCCGCGCGGTGCCCAATGTGGTGATCATGGACTCGCACCGGATCCCGGAGTCCTTCGACCTCGCCGACGAGCACCTCCAGGCCTTCGAGACCGAACTCGCCGAGCACCTCCACCGGCACACCGGCTCCGCCGCCGTCGCCCGGGAGACCCGCGAACAGGCCCGGGACTACCTGCGGTTCTGCAGCCGCACCCCCAACCACGGGGTGGTCGCCGCCGCGCTCAGCGTGATCTCCGACGACGAGAAGGTGGCGCTGTACGAGGCCGGCCGGGACGGCGCCTGGCACGGCAGCTCGGCCACCCGGACGGCGGTCTTCAAGGGCTTCGGCACCCATGCCGAGATGCTCGACCGCGAGTTCATCGCCCACAACGCCGGGCTCGCCCGGTCGATCCTCACCGGAGCCGCCACCCATGCGTCCTGAGACGGCCCCCGGGCGGGCCCCGAGCCTGCCCGCCCCCGCCCGAGACACGGCCCCCGTACGAGACACGGCCCCTGCCCGAGAGGCGGCCCCCGTACGAGAGGCGGCCCCCGCACGAGAGACGGATCCGACCATGCTCCGGCAGCACCCGCCGCTGACCTACCCGTTCGAGCCCAACGGCCTCGAACTCGACCCCCGCTACGCCGAGTTGCGCGATCAGCCGCTGGCCAGGATCCGGATGCCGTACGGCGACGGCGCCTGGCTGGCCACCCGGTACGAGGACGTCCGGGCGGTGCTCGCCGACCCGAGGTTCAGCCTGGCCGCCGCGATGGCCGAGGACCAGCCCCGGATGCGCCCGGTGTCCCGCACCGGCGCCGGCCTGTTCTCCACCGAGCCGCCCGAGCACACCCGGCTGCGCTCGCTGGTGGCCAAGGAGTTCAGCGCCCGCCGGGTGGAGCGGCTGCGGATCCGGGCCGCGGAGCTGGCCGACGAGCTGCTCGACGGCATCCTCGCCGCGGGCGGCCCGGCCGACCTGGTCGAGGCCTTCGCGATCCCGATGCCGACCACCATCATCTGCGAGGTGCTCGGCATCCCCGCCGAGGACCACCGGATGCTCTGGCAGTGGGCGGAGACGGTGCTCTCCGCCGTCACCCCGGGCGAGGTGCTCGCGGTCGAGGGGCGGGCGTTCATCGACTACATGGCCGGGGTGCTGGAGCTGCGCGGCCGCGAGCCCGGCGAGGACCTCCTCACCACGCTGGTCCGGGCCTGCCGCGAGCAGCGGCTGATCGGCGAGGAGGAGCTCCTCTCCATCGCCTGCGACCTGCTGATCGCCGGCTTCGTCTCCACCACCAACCAGATCGGCAACTTCTTCCACCAACTGCTGGTCAATCCCGAGGAGGTGGCGCGGCTGCGGGAGCGGCCCGAGCTGATCCCCCGGGCGGTCGAGGAGCTGATGCGGTACGTGCCGCTGCTCACCGGCTTCAGCCTGCCCCGCTACGCCACCGCGGACGTCGAGCTGGGCGGGGTGGTGATCCGGGCCGGCGAGGCGGTGATGATCGCGACCGCCGCCGCCAACCGGGACCCGGAGGTGTTCGAGGAGCCGGAGCGGCTGGTCCTCGACCGGCCGGGCAACCCGCACATCGGCTTCGGCCACGGCGTGCACTACTGCATCGGCGCGCACCTCGCCCGGCTGGAGCTCCAGGTGGCGATCGAGCGGGTGCTGACCCGCCTGCCCGGCCTGCGGCTGGCCGTCCCCGAGCGCGAACTGCGCTGGAAGGAGGCCTCGATGGTGAACGGTCTGCAGGCGCTCCCGATCGCCTGGTGACCGCCGCCGCGGGCGGCACGACCAGGCACCTCCAGGCAAGGCAAGGACCACGAGGAAGGCCAGAGATGGCACGGCAGAAAGACACCGCACCCCGGCGGGAGTCGATGATCGTCATCGGCGGCGGTCTCGGCGGCCTGTCCACCGGGTGCTACGCCCGGATGAACGGCTACCGCACCAGGATCTTCGAGATGCACGAGATCCCCGGCGGCTCCTGCACCGGCTGGGACCGCAGCGACTTCACCTTCGACTGGTGCATCAGCTGGCTGCTCGGCAACGGGCCGGGCAACGAGATGTACCAGATCTGGCTCGAACTGGGCGCGCTCCAGGGCAAGGAGATGCGGCACTTCGACGTCTTCAACATCGTCCGGGGCCGGGACGGCCGGGAGGTCCGCTTCTACTCCGACCCGGACCGGCTGGAGGCGCACCTGCTCGGCCTCTCGCCGGCCGACGCCGCCCCGATCCGCGAGTTCTGCGCCGGGATCCGCACCTTCCGCAAGGCGCTCGCGGCCTATCCGTTCCTCAAGCCGGTCGGGCTGATGGGCCGGCTGGAGCGCTGGCGGATGCTGGCCTCCTTCGCCCCCCACTTCAACACCATCCGCAAGTCGATCACGCTGCTGATGACGGACTTCTCGCAGCGGTTCCGCGACCCGCTGCTGCGCGAGGCGTTCAACTTCATCCTCTACGAGAAGCACCCGGCCTTCCCGGTGCTGCCGTTCTACTTCCAGCTCGCCTCGCACGCCAACCACGCCGCCGGGGTGCCGGAGGGCGGTTCGCTCGCGCTGGCGCGGTCGATCGAGGAGCGCTACCTCGGGCTCGGCGGCGAGATCACCTACAACGCCAAGGTCGAGGAGATCCTGGTCGAGCGGGACCGCGCGGTGGGTGTGCGGCTCAGCGACGGCCGGGAGTTCCACGCCGACATCGTGGTGTCCGCCGCCGACGGCCACACCACCGTGATGAAGCTGCTCAAGGGCCAGTACCTCAACGACACCTACCGTCGGCTCTACACCTCGCTGATCGACGAGCCGGGCCAGCTGTCGCCCGGGTACGTGTCGCTCTTCCTGGGGCTGCGCAAGCCCTTCCCCGAGGGCGACCCGTGCACCACCCACCTGCTGGGCGAGCGGGAGACGGCCGAGCTGACCGGGATCCGCTGCCCCTCGGTGAACGTGCAGTTCCGCACCCGGCACTACCCGGAGCTGGCGCCGGAGAACTCCACCGTGGTGTTCGCGACCTACTTCTCCGACATCGCCCCCTGGCGGGCGCTGCACGAGGGCCCCGAGCAGTCCTCCCGGGTGCGGCGCGGCGAGGAACTGCACACCCTGCCGGTCAAGCACGGCCGGGAGTACATGGCGGCCAAGCGGCGGGTCCGCAACGGCATCGTCGGCTTCCTGGACGAGCGGTACCCGGGCTTCAAGGCCGCGGTGGCCGTCGCCGACGTCTCCACCCCGCTGACCCAGGTCCGCTACACGGGCGTCTACGACGGCACCTTCCCCGGCTGGAACCCCTTCGTGGAGGGTGCCGAGACGGTGGAGGAGGAGATCAAGAAGAGCGGGCCGGTGCTGCCGGGGCTGTCGAACTTCTACCTCTCCGGGGTCTGGGCGACCATCGGCGGGCTGATCCGGGCGGCCGCCACCGGGCGGCACGTCATGCAGTTCGTCTGCCGGGACGACGGGGTGGAGTTCACCGCCGGGATCGACCCGAGCGCCCCGATGCCGACCCACCTGGTCATCCCGGTGGGCCGGCCTGCGGAGCCGGGCCGGCGGACGGTGCCGCAAGCCGCCGGAAAGGCCGCCGGAAAGGCCGCCGGAAAGGCGGGCAGCGCGGCCGGCGCCGCCGGCAAGGGCGACGAGAACAGCAAGGACAGCGAGAACGTGCAGACGGGAGCCCTGGCATGAGGATCGAGAAGTGGGTGGTCCGGGAGCACCTGGACGGTGTGCCCGACGTCAACCGCGTCTACGAGAAGGTCGTGGAGGACGTCCGGATCGACCTGCGGCCGGACGAGATGCTCTTCCGGACCAGGTACGTCTCGGTGGACCCGTACCAGAACGGCCTGGCGCTGGAGACGCCGATCGGCCACCACATGGGCGCCGACTCGATCATGGAGGTGGTCGAGGCCGGTCCGGCGGCGGCCTTCGCGGTCGGCGACCTGGTGCAGGGCTTCGGCGGCTGGCGCACCCACGTCGTCCACAACGGCGCCGAGGAGCTGTGGACGACCGGCATCTTCCCGATGGTGTTCCCGGCCTACCGCCGGCTCGACCCGTCCTGGTACGACGAGCGGCTGCCGGTGTCCAGCGCGCTCGGCATCATGGGCGCGCCCGGGATGACGGCCTGGGGCACGCTCACCCGCTTCCTGGAGGTCCGGCCCGGCGACACCGTGGTGGTCAGCGGCGCCTCCGGCTCGATCGGCACCCTGGTGGGCCAGTTGGCGAAGCGGGCCGGGGCCGGCCGGGTGGTCGGCACCACCGGCTCGCCGGGCAAGGCCGAGTACCTGCGCGAGCTGGGCTTCGACGAGGTGGTGCTCTACACCCAGGGCGACGACGCGGAGAAGGCCCGGCAGGCGCTGCTGCTCGCCGCGCCGGACGGCGTCGACCGGTACTTCGACAACCTGGGCGGCACGGTCACCGACGCGGTGTTCACGATGCTGAACGTGGACAGCCGGGTGGCGGTCTGCTGGCAGTGGGCGACCACGGTGAACGGTGAACTGACCGGGCCGAGGCTGCTGCCGTACATCATGTTCCCGCGCACCACGATCCGCGGCATCTTCGCCCAGGAGTGGTTCACCGAGCCGCTGTTGGCACAGATGCACCAGGAGCTGGGCGGGCTGGTCCGGGACGGGGAGATCCGCTACCACCAGACCGTGCACAAGGGCTTCGACGGGATCCCGGCGGCCTACCGCAGCCTCTACCTGGACCGCGAGCACAACCGGGGCAAGGTGCTGGTCGAGGTCTGACCCGGCCGGGATCCGAGCCGGTCCGCCGGCGGGAGGGGTGCCCTCCCGCCGGCGGCGGATCACTCGTCGTCGAGGTCGAGGTCGATGTCGAACGCGCCGGCGTCCGAGCCGTCCGGGGTGCCGCTGATCGCGTACCCCTGGCGGCGCGCCTCGTAGCAGGCCACCGTGGCGGCGGCGGAGACGTTCAGCGAGCCGACCCGGCCCAGCTGGGGCACGAAGACCACCTGGTCGCAGAGGGCGAGCGCGTCCGCCGTGATCCCCCGGTCCTCGTGGCCCAGCACGAAGGCGACGGCCGGGGTCAGTTCGGCGGCGAACATCGGCACCGCCTCGTCGGCCAGTTCGAGGCCGACCACCTTGAAGCCGTCGGCCTTCGCCGCGGCCACCGCCTCGGCGACGGTGGGGAAGTGCTCCACCTTCAGGTACTTGTCGGTGCCCATCGCGGCCTTCTGCGCGCCGGACGAGCGCACCGACGGGGTGTCACCGGTGAGGTAGAGCTTCTCCGCACCCATCGCGGCGCCGGTCCTGACCACCGAGCCGACGTTGAACGGCGACTGGAGGTTCTCCAGGATCATCGCGAGCCGGAACTCGTTGCCACGCCGCCAGGAGCGGTGCAGCCGCTTCAGTTCGGTCCCGCGGAGCTGCTTCACGACGTCGTCCCTCGTCCACTCTCGGGGCCCTCGCCCGCCGTCGGGCGGGGCCGCGCTTCCAGAATCCGGAACCCGTTGACCGAGGTCAGCCGGGTGGTCGGCCAGCCGTGCTCGTTCAGCCACTTCTGCAGCGAGTCCGAGCCGAGGTGCTTCTGCACCACCAGGAAGGCCGAGCCGTCCGGGGTGAGCCGGTCCAGCCACTGCTCCAGCAGCCGCCGCAGCGCCGCCTTGCCGATCCGGATCGGCGGGTTGGAGTAGATCGCCGCGAACCGCAGTTCGGCGGGGACCTCCTCCGGCAGCGCGGCGTGCACATTGCCCAGGCCCAGCGACCCGGCGTTGTCCCGGACCAGGTCCAGGGCGCGGCCGTTGACGTCCACCGCCCAGACCGGGAGCCGCTTGCGGCGGCTCGCCCAGGTCAGCGCGATCGGGCCGTAGCCGCAGCCGATGTCCAGGATCGGGCCGCGCACCCGGGGCGGCGGCGCCTGCTCCAGCAGGATCCGGGTGCCCGGGTCCAACCGGCTGCGGGAGAAGACGCCCGCGTCGGTGCTGAGCTCCAGGGTGAGGTCCGGCAGGGTGACCGTGATCGGCCGGCGCTCGCTGGCGACCTCGGGTGCACCGGAGAAGTAGTGCGAGCCGGACATGCGTTTCCCCGTCGTTCGTAAGGGCCTCGGGGCCACCGGGAGGTGTGGGTAAGCCCTGCTGGTACGGCTCCGATCGTACCCCGGTGCCCGGCGGGGCCCGTGTCCCGCGCGGCGGGGGTCAGGGCGCCCCGGGGGTCTTGCGGGTGGCCACGTTGATCCGGTTCCAGGCGTTGATGGTGAAGCAGAGCGAGATCAGCCCGGCGAGCTCCGGCTCGGGGAAGAGCTCGGCGGCCCGCTCGTACACCGCGTCGGAGACGCCGTCGCCGATGCGGGTGATCTGCTCGGCCAGCGCGAGGGCGGCCCGCTCGCGCTCGCTGTAGACGCCCTCGGGGGCCTCGCGCCAGACCGGGAGCAGATAGATCCGCTCGTCGCTCTCGCCGGCCTTGCGGGCGTCCTTGACGTGCATGTCCAGGCAGTAGGCGCAGCCGTTGAGCTGGGAGGAGCGGACCTGCACCAGCTCGACCAGCGTCGGGTCGAGGCCCTCGCGGGCGGCGGCGTCCAGGGCGATCATCGCCCGGAACACCTTGGGGGCGGTGCGGGCGAAGTCGAGGCGGGCGGTGGGCCGGGGGGTGGCGGTGTTCGTCATGGGTACGAGCCTAGGAACGGGGTGCACCCCGGACATGGTGCATTCCGGGACCGTTCTCCCGGGTCAATTCCCGGGGCGGGCAACACGCCGGGGGCCCGGCGGCGCGTCGCGCCGGGCCGGTGGCCGACGGATACTGCGAGTACCCCGGCGGGCCGGACCCACGGGCCGGGGAACGCCTCCGAGGAACCTTCGAGGAACGAGGACGGACACCATGCCGCAGAACCACGAGGACTACCTGGACGAGGTCGCCGAGGCCGTGGAGTCGGAGAACGAGGTGGCGGAGGACGAGTACGACGAGCTGGCCGAGCGCCGCGCACTGGGCGCGGACCCGGCCACCGAGGTCGCGGACGTCGCCGAGCAGAGCCGGACCGTCCCGCTGGACGAGGACGAGTACCGGGAGTAGCCGCAGACCCCTCGCGTACCCGGGCAGGCCCCGGCTAGAGCGCCCCGCGGCGCTGGAGCCAGGTGAACGCCGCCCAGCCGGGAAGGACCGGCAGCACGAAGGTGAGCAGCCGGAACAGCGCGACGGCGGCCAGCGCGCCGTCCTTCTCCATCGAGGTGACCAGTTCCAGCAGGGTCACCAGCGCGCTGTCCACGAAGCCCGCCCCGCCGGGGGTCGGGGCCGCGTTCCCGGCCGCGTTGCCGACCAGGAACACCACCCCGACCGCGGCGAAGGACGGGTCCCGCCCGACCGCCCGGGCGCAGCAGTACAGACAGGCGATCAGCGTCAGCGACACCAGCAGCTGCCCGGTGAAGCCGACCGCCAGCCGTCCCGGGTTGCGCAGCAGCTCCACCAACCGGGGCAGCACCTCGGCGGTCAGCGGGCGCAGCCGGGCGGCCAGCCAGCGCCGGGCCGGCGGCACCGCGGACACCGAGGCCAGCAGGACGCCCGCCGCGGCGAGGCCGCCGACCACGGCCGGCAGGGCGTCCAGTTCGGAGCTGCCGGGCTCGACACCGGTCAGGTAGACGAACGCGCCGAGCTGGAGCAGGTGCAGGACCAGGCCGAGCAGCTGGCCCGCGCCGACGCTGGACAGGGCCTGCGCGGTCGGGATGCCGGCCCGCTGGAGGAAGCGGGTGTTCAGCGCGACCCCGCCGACCCCGCCGGGGGAGACCAGCTTGACGAAGGACCCGGCCACCTGGGCGAGCACGGCGTTGCGGAAGTCCAGCCGCTCGGGGACGAAACCGACGAAGCCCATCGCCCCCGCGACATGCCCGGCGGCCGCGGCCAGCACGGCGAGGGCGAGCCAGAACGGGTCGGCGTCGGCGACGGTCGCGATCGGGTTCCGCTCGGTGGCGAACAGCTGCGGCAGCAGCAGCCACCCGGCCACCACGCCGCCGACGACGGCGAGCAGGGTGCGGGGGCGCAGCCGCTCCAGCCGGACCGGCCGGACGGGCGCTTGCGGGCGGCTGCGGAGCACCTCGGCGCGGATCCCGTCCAGCAGGTCGGGGCCGGGGCCGTCGGCGGGCGCGGCGGCGGGCGCCTCCGGGCCGGTGCGCTGCGGAGGCACCCGGGGTGCGGTCGCCGCGGCGCCGCGACGGGCGGCCTGCTTGAGCGCCGCCCGGGTGCCGCGGGCCAGCGCGATGGGCTGGAGCAGCGGCAGGGCGGCGGCGACCGCGTCCGGGCCGAGCACCGACACCGCCGCGCGCACCGAGCGCTCGGCCCCGGTGCGCAGCGCGAGCGTGGTGAGCAGCTGGGCGATGTCGCTGAGCAGTACCAGTTCCCCGGCCGCGATGTCCCCGTCCGCGAGGCCCACCAGGTGCACCGCCCCCGCCGGGTCGACCAGCAGCGCGGAGGGCACCAGCGCGCGGTGCGCGATGGCGCGCCGCTGGAGCAGCGCCAGCTGGCCCCAGACGTCGGCGAGCAGCGCGTCGGTGACCTCTTCGTCGGCCAGCTCGTCCAGGGTGCGGCCGGGCAGCCGCCGGTAGGCGACCAGCGCGGCGTCCCGGCCGAGTTCGGCGGTGGCGGCGACCGGGCGGGTGCGGACCCCGGCGGCGACGGCCGCGTAGGAGACCAGGGCCTCGTGCTCCAGGCCGGTGCGCAGTGAGCGCAGCGCGCGCGGGTGCGGGGCGGTGCGCAGTCGCAGCCGGCGCCAGGCCCGCTGCACCAGGGCGGCGGTGACCGCCTGCCGGTCGAGCAGCTGGACGTCCAGGTCGGGGTGGTCGCCGCGCTGGCGGACCAGGTAGCGGTCCGGGCCGTCCGGGGTGACGGAGACCGGGTGCAGACCGGCCTCGCGCAGGCTGTGCAGGAGCTGTCCGGGCCGGGGCCGGGGGTCCGGGGTGCCGACGGCCCAGCGGGTGCCGTGGGCGGCCGTCCAGCCGATCAGCACACCGAGCAGCAGCGCGGTCGGGGTGGCCGCCCCGGCGGCGATCCCGGCCAGTGCGGCCAGGGTGAGGACGGTCCACGGCACCCGGCGTTCACGCGCCGCGGAGGCGGTGAGGAAGGCCAGGACGGGTGCCAGGTAGCCGTAGACCGGCTCGGTGTGGGCGAGCGGGGCGCCGGGCAGTGGCCGGGTCAGCGCGGAGACCAGGGAGAACGGCGCGGGGCCGTCGATCCACAGCGCGAAGAGGAGGGTGACGCCGTACGCCAGGACGGCGGCCAGCACGCCGTCGGCGAGCTGCTGGAGGACGTGCCGCCGGTCGGTCCCCGGGGCGAGCAGCCGGCGGGCGGCCGAGCAGCCGGGCAGGAGCAGCAGGGCGGCGGTGGTGAGGCCGGTGGCGACGCCGCCCAGCGGGTGCGGGACCAGGGCGGCGGCGCCGCCGACGTCCTCGGCGAGGCCGTTGGTGGTGGCGCGGGCGTAGTCGGCGGACAGCAGGGTCAGGGCGATCACGACGAGGCCGGCGAGCAGCCGGATCAGCGCGGCCGGCTGCCGGACCCGGCCGGTGGCGGCTATCCCCGGGGGCTCGGGCGGGCGTGGGGGGCCGCCCGTCGTTCCGTCCGAAGCGCCGCCCCCCGTGCTGTCGTCCGTGCCTTCGACCGTGCCGCCGGTCCTGCCACTTGTCGCGTTCCCCGCCACATCCGCCACGGATGGCATGCTCCCACGAGCCCCCGGCAGCGTGTCTCGGGGCGCGGGGCGGGCCCGTCGTCACTACCCTGCGTCCCATGAGCGCCTGCGAAGACCTCGCCGCCGCACCCCGGGACCTCGCGCCCCTGCCACCCCTGGACGGCTGCGCCGACTGCCTGGCGCAGGGGCGCCGGGACTGGGTGCACCTGCGGCTCTGCCTGGACTGCGGCCGCATCGGTTGCTGCGACTTCTCGCCGCAGCGGCATGCCACCGCGCACTTCCACAACAGTTCCCATCCGGTGATCCGCTCCTACGAGCCGGGGGAGGACTGGCGCTGGTGCTACGTCCACGAGCTCATGGGGTGAGGGTCCGGCCGGATCGGCTCCCCGGCCGGGGCGACGTTCGGGCCGGGTTGACGTTCGGGTGCCCATGGGTTGACGTTCGGGTGCCCATGGGTTGAGGTGTAACTCCCGACAGATCTGGACATAACGCCCGTACGGCCCTCGGTCGGTTCCTGTCCGGCCGGCGGCCGCCGAAGGGAGCCGACGATGACCAAGCAAACAGCGGGAAGCCCTCACAAGCTCCGCCGCGGCACCCAGGAGCTGTTGGAGCGCCGGGGGATGGCCACGATGCCGATCACGCTCCCGCCCCTTCCGGCCGGCGCCGCGCGGACCGCCACCGGATCGGCGAGCGCCGCCTTCCGGCACGGCGGCCGGGACTCCGCGACCGCCGTCCCGCACTCCGTGCCCGCGCACCACGCCGAACTCAAGGGGCACCGCCACCGCGGGGCCGAGAAGCACAGCGCGCACTGAACCGGCCGCGCGCCCCGTCGGCGCGCCCCGACCGCTGTCCTGACGTGCGGTCAGGGCCGGTCCGGGGCGCGCGGCGGGGCTGTCGGTGGCCTGCGGTACGTTCGGGGTGATCGACGGCGGCGGGCGAGTGGGGGTACGGGCGATGGCCGAGCTGATGACGGAGGAGCCGGTCGAGCTCCAGCTGGAGCGGTACCGGACGGAGTTGACCGGGTACTGCTACCGGATGCTCGGCTCGGTCTTCGAGGCCGAGGACGCGGTCCAGGACACCATGGTCCGGGCCTGGCGCGGACACCGCGGCTTCGAGGGCCGCGCCGCGCTGCGCTCCTGGCTCTACCGGATCGCCACCAACGTCTGTCTGGACGCGCTGAACGGCCGCAACGCCCGGGCCCGGCCGATGGACCTGGCCGGTCCGTCCACCGTGGCCACCGCGACCGATGCCCAGCTGCCCGAGGTCACCTGGCTCGGACCGGCGCCGGACGGCCGGGTGGTGCCCGAGACCGGCGATCCGGCCGAGGTGGCCGCGCAGCGCGAATCGGTGCGGCTGGCCTTCGTCGCCGCGCTCCAGCGGCTGGCGCCCCGGCAGCGGGCGGTGCTGATCCTGCGCGAGGTGCTCGGCTGGCGGGCCAACGAGGTCGCCGAACTGCTCGGTGTCACCGTCGCCTCGGTGAACAGCGCGCTCCAGCGGGCCCGGGCCGCGCTCGCCGCCGACCCCGCCGCCACCCGCCCGGCCCCGACCCTGGACGAGGACCACCGGGCCCTGCTGGCCCGGTACGTCGCCGCCTTCGAGGCGTACGACATGGACGGTCTGGCGGCGCTGCTGCACGAGGACGTCACGCTCAACATGCCGCCGTTCGCGCTCTGGCTGACCGGGCACGCGGACATCCGGGAGTGGATGCTCGGCCCCGGGTGCGGCTGCCGGGGCTCCCGGCTGGTGCCGGTGGTGGCCAACGGCAGCCCGGCCTTCGGGCAGTACCGGCCGAGCCCGGAGGGCGGGCACGAGCCGTGGGCGCTGATCGTGCTGGAGGTGTCAGCGGGCCGGATCACCGGGGTCACCAACTTCCTCGACACCAAGGTGCTCTTCCCGCTGTTCGGTCTGCCGCCCCGGCTGGAGGCCGGGGAGTAGCCGGCTCTCCTCGCCGTCCTGCCCGCCGTCGTCCTCGCCGTCCTCGTCGTCCTCGCCGTCCGGTTCGACGAGCAGGACGGCGGCCAGCCCGCTGAACGCGAGCAGTTCGCGCAGCGGGCCGTTGGCGTTGTGCAGGACGAGCCGCACGCCGTGCCGGGCCGCGGCGCGCCGCAGCCGGGCCAGGGCGTCGACCACGGCCAGGTCGGGGGCGGCCAGTGCGCCCAGATCACAGATCAACGGTCGGGTGGCGGAGGTAAGGGTCTCGGTCTTCACCGAGGGGAGACCGCTCCGGCGCACGGGGCTCATCGGCCCGCCGGAAACTTTTCCGGAAAAAACTTTGCCGGGGAGCGATGAGTTTCCGCCGGGCCCCCGGTCTACCCCTGTGAAAGCGCGGCACCGAGCCGCGCCCGCACCGAACAGAGGGAACCACCACCATGACCGAGAACCTCGGCACCCTGTCCATCGTCCGCGAGCTGCCGGCCACCCCGGCCGAGGTGTTCCGGGCCTACGTCGAGCCCGAGCAGTTCGTCCGCTTCTGGGGCCCGGTCGGCACCAGTGTCCCGCTGGACACCGTGACCATCGAGCCGGAGGTGGGCGGGCGCTTCGACAGCACGATGGTGCTGGAGGCCACCGGTGACCGCTACCCGGTGCGGGGCCGGTTCACAGCGGTCCGCGAGGGCGAGATGCTGGAGTTCCTGGAGGAGGGCGTCGGTCTCACCGGCCGGATCACCCTCACCGACCTCGGCGACGGCCGGACCGAGGTGCGCATGGAGCAGGAGAACGTCCCGGCGATGTTCCTGGGCCCGGAGGCCGAGGCCGGCCACAACTCCAGCTTCGACCGGCTGGTCGAGCACCTCGCGGCCCGTCGCTGAGGCCGGCGGGGCCCGGCTGGCAGAGTGGGGCGCACATCGTCCCCGAGTCCGAGGAGGGCCCGCCGTGCCGGTCGAGCCGTTGAAGTCCCGTGAAGAGTGGCTGGCCTCGTTGCCCCGGATCTACGCCGCGGCGGGGTGCGTCCTGCGGGACGCGTCCGGGCGGATCCTGCTGGTGAAGGCCGGGTACCGGGAGCACTGGCAGTTCCCGGGCGGGACGATCGACCTCGGGGAGGGTCCGGCCGAGTGCGCGGCCAGGGAACTGCTGGAGGAGACCGGCATCGTCCGGGAGGCCGGCGAACTGCTGGCCATCTCCTGGACCCACCCCTCGGGCGAACTCGACCACCCGGCCGAGCACTTCCTGTTCGACTTCGGCAGCGTCCCGGACGGCACCCCCGTGACCGTCCCGGCCGGCGAACTCGACGACCACCGCTGGGTCGAGGACCAGGAGGCGCTCGAACTCCTCGGCCCGGCCCGGTCGTTGCGGCTGCGCGCGGCGCTGGAGGCGCAGGCCGACGGCCGGGTGCGGATCATCACCACGCATGTGTCGGGCTTCTGACCGCGACCCGCGACCCGCGACCCGCGACCCGCGACCCGCGACCCGTGACCGGCGTCCCGGCCGTCCCGGCCGGTGTCCCGGGGGCGCGCCCGTCCCGCGGCCCCCGGAACGGTCCGGTCACGCCGGCTCGGCGCCGGTGCCGTCGGTGCCGGGGGCGATGAACGCGGCGAGGATCTCGACGACGAACCGCTCGATCCCGTCCTTCCGCACACCGAGGTCGTCCAGCACTCCGGCGCCGTTCTCCAACTCCAGCAGGGCGAGCAGGATGTGCTCGGTGCCGACGTAGTTGTGACCGAGCTTCAGCGCCTCCCGGAAGGTCAGTTCCAGCACCTTCTTCCCCCGGGCGTCGTACGGGATCAGCGCCGGCACCTCGGCGGCCGGGGCGGGCAGCGCCGCCGTCGCGGCGGTGCGCAGCGCCTCCGGGGTGACGCCCTGGTCGACGAGCGCCCGCGCGGCCAGGCCGTCGGGTTCGACCAGCAGGCCGAGCAGCAGGTGCTCGGCCCCGATCTCGGCGTTGCCGGCCCGGCGGGCCTCCTCCTGGGAGGCCATCACCACGTGCCGGGCCCGGTCGGTGAACCGGCCGAAGCCCTGGCTGGGGTCGAGGTCGTTGGGTGTGGCCGGGTCCTTGGGCACGAAGCGCTTCTGGGCGGCCTGCTTGCTGACCCCCATGCTGTGGCCGATGTCGGTCCAGGAGGCGCCGGAGCGGCGGGCCTGGTCGACGAAGTGGCCGATCAGGTGATCCGCGAGCTCACCGAGGTGGTCGGCCGCGATGACGGCGTCCGAGAGCTGGTCGAGCGCATCCGGGTGGAGCTTCTTGATCGCGTCGATCAGGTCGTCGAGGCGCAGCGGAGTGGTCTTGGGAACGATCGGATTCTCCATGCCGTCAACCGTAGGTTGTCGACGCCAAATCGTCAACCATCGGTTGACGATGGGCGGAGTTGGAGTCTCAGAGGGCCAGCAGCCGACCGCGGACGGCCGCGAGGTCGGCGGTGGAGACGCCGGCGGCCGACAGCCGGGCGACCGGGTCGAGGCCGGCGAGGGCGGTGTGCACGGCGGCTTCGGCGGTGGTGCCGGCCTCGGCGAGCACGGCGTCGATCCGCCGGTACTGGTCCGGGAGGCCGAGCATGCCGTAGAGGGGGCGGACATTGGCGGCGCTCAGCAGGTAGTCGGCGACGATCTCGGCGGGCTCGACCTCGGCGAGGGCGAGCAGCAGCAGCGCGGCGAGGCCGGTCCGGTCGCGGCCGGCGCCGCAGTGCACGACCAGTCCGCCGGGGCGGGCGCCGGCGATCGTCGCGATCAACTCGGCGGCGGCGCGCGGACAGTGGTCCAGATAGGGGCGCAGGGCGAGCGGGGTGCCGTCGAGGTGGCCGTAGGTCTGCCACCAGGCGGGGCCGGCGAGTTCGTCCAGCGGGACGCGGATCAGTTCGACGTCCCCGGGGAGCGGGAGGAGCGGCTTGTACTCCTCGATGTTGCGCAGGTCGACGACGGTGCGCACGCCGTGGTCGAGCAGGGCGTCCCAGCCCTCGGCGGTGAGGCGGTCGAGGTTGTCGGCCCGGACGATCGCCCGGTGGGTGGTGCGGGCGCCGGTGGTGGTGGGCAGTCCGCCCAGGTCGCGGACGTTGAGGCAGCCGTCCCAGGCGAGCGTGCGGTCCTCGGTGGCGGTGGTGCGCGCGTCTGCCCGGCTCATCAGGTTCCCCGTTTTCCTCGGCGAGGGGGTCCCGTTACCCCCTCGTTATGTGGACTACCGGTGGAGCGGGATGGTTCCTCGGATCGTCCGATGATCAGAGTGTGACGATGCAACAGCGTTCGGTCGGCGGCCCGTCGGCGTTCGGGTGCCGTTCAGGCGGCTGCCTCGGCGCGGACCAGCTTCTCCATCGGCTGCGCGGCGGCCTGGCCGAGCACCGAACCCGCGACGATCGCGCCGACCAGCAGCACGGTGGACAGCCACGCCATGGTCGCCACCGGCAGGGTGAAGGCGCCGGCCACCCGGGCCACGCACTCGGCGAGCAGCGCGGAGCCCCAGATCACGGAGAACAGCCGCTCGTAGCGGCGGAACGGCCGCGAGCCGGCGGCGAGCCGGTCCCAGGCGGCCTCCCTGGCCGTCTCGCCCTTGGTGAGGAAGGGCCGCAGCGCGGTGGACATCAGCGGCCGCGCGGTCAGCGCGGAGCCCAGGATCGCCAGGGCCATGAAGCCGCTGAGCACGGCCTCCTTGGCGAGCATCAGCCGGGCGTCGCCGCTGACGGCGGTGAGCACCAGGCCGACCAGGTTCACCCCGAGCATCAGGGCGGCGAAGCGGTTCAGCGTCCGGTCCTTGGCCAGGCCGAGGACGGTCCGGGCGACCGGGAACACGCTGCTCCAGGCCAGGGCGGCGAACTCGCTCGTTCCGAGGCCGGAGTGGAGGAGGTAGAAGGCGGCGAGCGGGCCGGCGATGTCGACGGCGAGCGGGCGGAGGGCCTTGGCGAGCGGCTGCGGGGCCTTGGCGGTGACGGCCTCGGCGGTGGCGGTGCCGGTGGTGGCGGCGCTGGTGGCGGCGATCTGGCTCATGGTGGGTCCTCCCCGGACTGGCTGCTCGGTCGGCGGGGCGTTGCCCGCTCCGTCGTGCCTCCAGTGTTCCGAGCGGGACCCCTCGGCCAGCAGTGCCGTCCGTTGCGGGATCCGCATGACAGTTGTCACGGTGCGCGCCATGACCGTGCCGCCGAGCTGCGAAGACGTCTGACCGGTGGGCGAATTGACGTGACGTCGGGCCGACCGCCGGTCAGGGGCGCTCGAAGTCCCAGAGCGGTCGGCCCAGGGTGTCCGCGCAGTGGACGGCGGCGAAGCGCTCGTCCTCGGCCGACAGGAATCCCTGGGCGACGCCGTGCAGCACCGTGCGCGCGGCCGCGTCCGCCCGGGTCCAGGCGCCGGTCAGCACCAGCACCGCGCCGACCAGCTCCGCGCGCTGGATCCGGGCCACCGGGACGGCCAGCAGCGTGGTGTTGACCTGCTCCAGCTCGTCGGCGGACAGATAGGTCTCCCCGCTGCCGCCGCCGCGCTCCAGGTCGAGCCGGCGGCGCAGCTCGGGCAGCCCGTAGTGGCGGACGGCGGCCACCGAGTCGTCCAGCGCGACCTGCCAGCGCGGGCCGGGCAGCACCTCCCACCAGACGTCCTCCCGCACCGGCAGCAGCTCGCCGATCCGGGACCGCCAGGACTCGATGCCGTAGACGGCGCGCGGGTCCGGGCGCGGACCGGGGAAGGCCGCGGCGGACCAGTCGGCGCGGCTGACCAGGCTCAGGTCGAAGGTGTAGCGGACCCGTCCGTCGGCGCGCCGCTCGACCACGCCGACCAGGGCCCAGTGGGTCGGGTCGGGGAGGGCGAAGGTCCGCTGCCCGCCGGTGAGGCCCAGGAGCCGGAGCGCGGGCGCGAGGTGGTCGCGCAGGCCGCGTTCGTGGAACTCGCGGGCGGTGGTCATGACGGTCCCTGGGGGTCGGGGCAGGCAGCACTCGGCGGCACCCGGGGCGCGGGAGGGGCAGGGCGCGGGCGGCGGCCGGAACGGATCGTTCACCTACAACGTAGGCAGGGCGGCGTCCGCGCGGCCGTGGGCGAAGGCCAGCAGGTCCCGGGACCTTCGCCCCGCGCGCGGGCTGCCCAAGGGCCCGGCGACGTGGCGTCCGCCGGGCCCGGTGCCGCCCGCCGACCGGCTCCGGCGACGCGTGCTCCCCGCCCCGGTGCCGGCTGCCTTCCCGGCCGGGTCCGGGCCGGGTAACGGTCGGGCTCACCGGACCGGGACGTTCGCCCGGATGGCGCATGATGTGGCGGGTGCAGAGTGCAGAAAGCCCCGGAGCGGGCACCGACAGCCCCGTCGGCCGGTCCGGACCGGTGACGACGTCAGGCCCGCCCCCCGGCCCGCCCGCGCGCGAGGCCCCCGTCGATCTGACCGAGGCCGTCCGGGCCGCCCAGCGCGGGGACGAGGAGGCCTTCCGACTGCTCTTCCGCAGCGTGCAGCCGGGCCTGCTCCGCTACCTGCGGGTCCTGGTCGGCGGCCGGCCCGAGGACGCCCAGGACGCCGAGGACATCGCCTCGGAGGCCTGGCTCCAGATCGCCCGCGACCTGGGCACCTTCACCGGGGACGGCGACGGCTTCCGCGGCTGGGCCACGACCGTCGCGCGCAACCGGGCGCTGGACCACCTGCGCGCCCGCCGCCGCCGGCCGGTCGCCGACCTGCCCTTCGAGTTCATGTTCGACCGCGCGGCCGGGGACGACACCGCGGGGGCGGCGCTCGCCTCGGTCGGCACCTCGGACGCGCTGGCGCTGATCTCCCGGCTGCCCCGGGACCAGGCCGAGGCCGTACTCCTGCGGGTGGTGATGGAGCTGGACGCGGAGAGCGCCGCCCAGGTACTCGGCAAGCGCGCCGGCAGCGTCCGGATGGCCGCGCACCGGGGGCTGAAGCGGCTGGCCAAGCTGCTGGAGCAGTCCTCCCCGGCGGGCGGCGGGGCCGGCGGCGGCGCGAGCGGTCCGGGTAGCGGCGCGGGCGCGGTCGGCGCCGGGATCCCGGCCGCGCGGTCGGGCCGGGACGCCGCCGATCCGGCCGCCCGGCAGAGCCGCGGAAGAGCCGCGAGAAAAGATTCTCCGCAGGGTGTGACGGAACGCCGCGCCGCGACGCTGAAGGACATGAGATGAGCACCAACCGATCCCGTCGGATCGACCGTGACACCGCCGAGCGGCTGCTCGCCGGTGCCGTGGGCGGCCCGTCGGACGGGCAGGACGCCTCGCTCACCGGCCCGGACGGCAGCACTGGGCGTACGGGGGTTGCCCGTGTGCTCGCCGCCGCCGCGGCTCCGGTGACGCAGGACGAACTGGCCGGGGAGGAAGCGGCCCTGGCCGCCTTCCGGGAGGCCCGTCTCGCGCCCGTCCCAGCAGTACCCACCACACCCGCACCCGTTCGGAGACGTTCGATGGCCACCGCAGCCCTGACCAGGGCCTTCAGCACGAAGGCCGCTGCCGTCGTGCTCGGTGCCACGGCGCTCGGCGGGGTCGCGGTCGCGGCCGGGACGGGCAATCTGCCGTCGGCGCTGGGAGGCGGTTCGGACGAGCCGCGCCGGGGCGTCGTCCCGGTGACGTCCGCTCCGCCGTCCACCCAGGACACCCGCTCGGGTGCGCCGACCGGTGGTCCGGCGGTCGCACCGTTCGGCTCCGGCCGAACGGACGGCGCCTCCGGCAGTGTGTCCGGCGGTCCGACCTCCGGCGATCCGTCGGCCCGGGCGAACCGGCCGCAGACGCCCGGGGCGTCCGCGCCGTCGTCGGCGGACGGGCACGGTCCTTCCTACCCGACGGGCATCGCCGCACTCTGCAAGGCGTTCTCCGACCGGGCGGGCAAGGGCGAGCGCCCGCGCACGCTGGTCGCCGATCCCCAGTTCGGCGGGCTGGTCCTGGAGGCCGGCGGTCCGGACCGGGCGGAGGAGTACTGCGCCCGGGTGCTCAGCGACACGGGCGACGGCGACCACCAGGGCGGTTCCGGGACCGGTTCCGCGACCGGTGGCAACGCTTCCACCGGCCGTGGTTCCGGTGGTCCCGGTGGTTCCGGTTCCGGCGGTTCCGGCTCGGGCTCCGGCTCGGGTTCGGGCGAGAACGGCGGCTCGGGCAAGACGCCCAAGGGCGCCACTCCGCCGTCACCCACCCAGCCGCCCGCCACCCAGCCCCGCCCCGGCACCCAGCCC